>ONYB01000017.1 GCA_900321895.1 uncultured Brachyspira sp. | reverse complement strand
GGTTACGGATTTGGAAAATAATTTTATTTCTCTTGTAGTCTACTGGGGCAATTATCGCTATTACACGATTTTCAGAACAATCCAGCTATAAATCGTTTTAACAGGGCGGAGTTGATAAATCAACTTCGCCCGTAATATCCATACCAACGTAATCGCCTTTAATTAACTTTTTATACATATATGATTATTTTTAGTGTTATTTGGTCTTATTTTGGTAGAAGGTTTTGAATTTTTCAAAAACCTCGGGGGAAAGTTCCGCAAATTCAGTAAACGCCACAATTCGTTTAAGAATATCTTTTGAGATTACGTGCTCGATTTTGCAAGCGTTTTCGCAAGCTTCATCGTACTCCGCTCCCAAAATTTCTTCAAAAAACTTTTGGATAGAATTGTGTTTAGCAAGAACTTCCAAGGCATAGTTTTTGCCTGCTTGTGTAAGCGAAAGGGCTTCATACCTGCCATAATTTATAAAGCCTTTTTCCGCAAGACGTTTGAGAGCCTCGGAAACAGACGCCCTACTGACGGATAACTCACGGGAAATATCAATCGCCCGCACCTTTTGTTTGTTTTCAAAAAAATTATAAATAACCTCTAAATAATCCTCTAAACTCGAACTCAATTTTTCCATGTCACAAACTCCTACTTACCTACACCGCTAGCGTAAGGGAACCCTAACAATTTGTCAAGTAGAAGTATTCACTTATTCACTTCTATCATCCTTTTTATTTTCATGCTATAGTATTTTTATGAAAAGAAAACCTATAGTTGCAATAGTTGGAAGACCTAATGTTGGCAAATCTACGTTTGTCAATCGTCTTGCCGGCTCAAGAAATTCAATAGTAGACGACCAACCGGGAGTTACTCGTGACAGAATTTATTTTGATGTCGAGTGGCAAAACCGAAAATTTACCGTAATTGATACGGGCGGTATTATTCCCGATGAAGAAACCGATATTATGGTGTCAATTTTCGATCAGGCAAAAATTGCGTGCGAAGAAGCTGACAAGATTGTGTTTATCGTTGACGGAAAATCAGGCATAAATCCTGTGGATTACGATATCGCAAATATTCTTCGCCAATCAGGCAAACCGATTTTGCTTGCAGTAAACAAATTGGATAATCCAAATTCGCTTTTAATGGTTTCCGATTTTTACGCACTTGCACTGGGTGAACCTGTTGCAATTTCTGCACTTCACGGCAATGCAGGCGTCGGCGACCTTTTGGATATGATTACGGAGGATTTTGAGGTTGACCTTGAGGACGAGGAGGAAGATACAAGGATTAGAATTGCCATTGCGGGCAGACCTAATGCAGGCAAATCTTCTATCGTCAACGCACTTTTGAACGAGGACAGAGTAATCGTTTCTGATGTGTCGGGCACTACTCGTGACAGTATTGACAGCTATATCACATACAAAGACAAAGAATTTATCATTGTCGACACAGCAGGTATCAGAAAAAAAGCTAAAGTTGACTACGGCGTTGAAAAATTCGCTGTGGACAGGGCTATTCGCTCAATCCGTGATTGCGATGTGGCATTGTTGGTGATTGACGCTACGGAAGGAATTTCTGATCAGGACAAAAAGATTTCGTCAATTATTACGGAAGCCGGAAAAGGTATTATTATCGCCGTCAACAAGTGGGATTTGATTGAGGATAAAAAATCAGACACGATTAATAAGTTCCAAAAAATGCTTGCTAATGAAATTCCGTTTTTGGAATATGCTCCTGTGATTTTTATCAGTGCAAAGACAAAACAAAGAATTTTTCAAATTTTTGACAGAGCTGCAGATGTTTATGCAGAAGCTTCAAAACGTGTGTCTACAGGGCTTTTGAATAAAGTCGTCAAAGAACTGTACGCACTCAACCCGCCTACAAGCATCAAGGGCAGAAAATTAAAAATTATGTATTCAACACAAGTCGGGGTAAAACCGCCGTCCTTCGTGCTTTTTGCGAACAATGCAAACTTGCTGAAAGACCACTACAAACGCTATATTGAAAACAAATTGCGTGAAGCGTTCGGATTTTTCGGAACTCCGATAAAAATTTCTGTCCGTGAACGCTGCGAAAAAGACAAAAAATAATTTAGCCCAAATAAATCTTTTTCAGCACGTAGAGGTCATTTTCACTTGGTGTAGAGATGTTCTTTTGGTGCGGAACAAACATTATGTCGTCGATTTCGACACCGTGCCCGAGCCCGAGCGAGTGACCGAATTCATGCATAATTGCACAGTAAATGCTCAAATCGGTAATTGTTTTGCCCGAATATAAGTTGGGCAGACCAATTTCTATCGAAACTTTTTTGATTTCGTCGTTGATTATGCTCAAATATTTGCACATGCCTTCGTAAACCCTACCGACTTTCACCCAGTGGACAACAATATCTGCCTGCGTAGCTTGCGAAACAACTTGGAATTGTAGGTTTATACCGCAACTTCTTAGTATACTGTTCCAACTCTTTATGGCACGTTCGACTTCGGAGTGTAGAAATACTTTGTTGGTTTGCTCGAGTGAGGTTATCGGGCTAATAAACACCATCACGACAGCTTTTTTCCAACAGCAAAGTTTTCCTCGGAGGAGTGAATTTTGCATATATGTGCTAATTTTGCTTGATAAAACCATTTTATTTCAAATACTTTTGTTGAATTAATTTTTTCAGAGCTTTTGAATAAACCGCATTCGGTTCAAGGGCAATAACCTTGTCCAGAGCCTTAATTGCTCCGGTGTAATCCTTCAAATTTTTCTTGATAACCCCGATATAATAGAGTGCGTCGATGAATTTTTCATCCAGTTCGACAGCTTTTTCAAGGTTTTTCAGAGCCTCTTTAAAATCTGCATCACTAATCGGTTTTCTTGCAAGAATTACTTGTGCAAGGTTGAAATATGCATCCGTCATTTTCGGATTAATTTCGATAGCTTTTGAATAATTTTCGTAAGCCTCCTCCAAATCCATAAGGTTGTGGAAGGCAACAGCCTTTGAAAAATACGGCAAATCCCAGTCAGGTTTTAATTCTGTTGCTTTGTCCAAAGCCTCGATTGCCTGCTTAAAATTGCCTTTGTTTGTTTCGCTAATACCTAAATCTACGTAATATTTTGCGTCTTTAACCTGATTTTCCATAAATTTACCCTCTCGAGGTTCATAATAACCGAAAATTTCTTCATTTACAATAGTTTTTCGGTGTTTGTCATATAATTAGAATAGAGGTCAAAATGCTAAAAGATTTGCTGGAGAACAAAAAAATATTCAAACTCGTCTGTGGTGCGGGAAACGAGGACGCCGAAGAGGTAGAAAAACTGGTTGCCCTGTACTCAATGGCGGGTTGCAACTTTTTTGACCTTTCCGCAAAACCCGAAATCGTTGACGCCGCAAAGCGTGGACTTGAATTTGCCGGAATAAAGAATGACCGATATCTGTGTGTCAGTGTCGGAATTCAAGGCGATCCGCATGTGAGCAAAGCTGTTATTGACAGCGAAAAATGTAAAAAATGCGGGCGTTGTTATGCCGTTTGTCCGCAAAAAACCATTGTTGAAAAAGATTTGCACTACAAAGTCAACAAAACCCGCTGTATCGGGTGTTTGAAATGCGTCGAAGCTTGCCCCGCAAAGTGTATTGAAATGGTGTCTGAATTTGTTGACTTCAAAGAGGTTTTGCCACCACTTGTTGCAAAAGGAGTTGATTGTGTAGAATTTCACACACTTGGCGAAAACGAAGCTGAAGTTGATGAAAAGTGGGCGGAGATAAACGCTTGTTTTTCGGGCGTTTTGAGCATTTGTATCGACCGTTCAAAACTCGGAAACGAAAAACTTTTGAGCCGTTTAAAAAGAATGTTGAAAACCCGCCAAGATTTCACGACGATAATTCAGGCTGACGGTTGCCCGATGTCGGGAAGCGAGGATGATTACAAAACCACTCTGCAAACCGTTGCGGCAGCAGAAATTGTTCAAAATGCAAAATTGCCTGTCTACATCATGCTATCGGGCGGAACAAATTCCAAAACGACAGAACTTGCAAGTCTTTGCGGGATTAATTTTCACGGGGTTGCAATAGGAACTTTTGCAAGAAAAATTGTCGAGAAATATATTTCAAGAAAAGATTTTTTGACAAACAAAATCATTTTTGACGAAGCGTTGAAAATTGCTAAAAATCTTGTCGAAAAATCAATGGAGAAAATGGGCTGATGGACACAAAAATTCTTGATTGCACAATTCGTGACGGCGGTCATTTATTCGATTGGAATTTTGACGAAGATTTTGTAAAATCCGCATACAATACGGCGGTTCAGTCTGGCGTTGAATATTTTGAAGTTGGTTATCGCAGAAAAAAACCTGATAAAAAATTTGGGAAATTTATGCGTTGCGAGGATGATTTTTTGTTTTCATTAATCGAAAAAAATCCAAAATGCAAACTTGTCGTAATGGCAGATGTCGGCAAGTCAGATTTGGAGGATTTTTCGGATTGCAAACCTGATTTAACTCCGATAGATTTTGTGAGAATTTCTTCGTATCCTGACGATTTGGAGAAGGCTTTTGAGTTTTGTGAAGACTTGTCCGAAAAGGGTTACGGCGTATTTTTGAATTTAATGGCGAGCTCAAAAATATCAGAAAAAAATTACAAAATTTTGAGAAAATGGAACAAAAAAACTTGTCTGAAATCTCTCTATTTTGCAGACAGTTTTGGTGCACTTTTTCCACAAGATATAGAGAAAATTTATCACAAATTATCCGACATCGGTTTTGAAAAAATTTCGCTCCATTCGCACAACAATTTGCAACTCGCTTTTGCAAACACACTCAAAGCGATTGAGTTGAATTTTTACAGCGTAGATGCAACAATTTCGGGACTTGGCAGAGGAGCAGGCAATCTGCCTATAGAGCTTCTTTTGGGAGATTTAAACCGTATTAAAAAAGAAAAATTTTCACCGATTTTTTACATGGAATTAATCGAAAAATATTCACAAAAATTACAAAAAAAATCTGATTTATTTTGCACAATTCCCTACATAATTTCAGGCTTGAAAAATATTCATCCGAACTATGCGGACAAAATGAAAAATGAAAATTATTCAGCGAAAAAAATCTGGGAAATTTCGGAAAAAATCAGCGAAGAAAATATAATAACTTTTGATAAAAAAAGAACTTTGTAAACAAGTTACAAAGTTCTTTTTTCTTGTGTTTTTTTCAAAAACTAGCAGTTGCAAGTTTCGTTCATGCTACAAAAGCTGAAGTTTTCAACAGATGAATTTGTTTCAACATAGTTGAAACCGTCGATGTTCATAGAACCGCATTGTCTGAGAACAGTCAAAGGCAAGTTTTTAGCAGTTTTTGAATCAACGATAAGGTTGTTAACTCTCATATCTTTTGGAAGTTGTTCCATTTTTGTACCTTTGATGTTCAAAGTGTTAACTCTCAATTCAGTATTGAATTTAGTGATGTTGCTTTTTTCAACTGTGAAGTAATCTGCACCGATGTGTGAAGGCAATTTTTTAACCTTAGCACCTGTCATGTTAACAGTTTTTGCATCAATAGGGTTTACAAAAGTTTTGATTTCAGCGTTTGTTAAGTTCAACGTTTCGCTAACCCAACCGATTGACAATTTTTCGATTGAAGATTTTGAAAGGTTCAAACTTCCTTCAATGTTGCCCAATTCAACAACTTTCATAGAGCAACCTGACAAATCCAAGTCGCCACCGTTGTAATTTTGAATTAATTCTTCGTAATTTCTTTTCATTTTGGTAATTCCTCCTACTTGTAATGAATAAAATATAATGCAATAAAATTGCAAAAAAATCATCCATATAATCGTTTTTACAATTTGATTATAAATTTAAAAATTTTTTGGGCAAATTTTTTACAAAAATTTTTATAACAAACTTGAATAAATTGTTCTCAAATCAGGGCCGTTGATGTTTGCGAATTCCACGTTATAGTGCTTTACTCCGGGTTTGAACGGCATTATAAAATTCGAGTGTCCAAGGTCAATAATTTTTTCAGAACCGTTAACATCTTTAAAGAAATTTTTTAATGCTGTGTCGTTTAAATAAATTCCTCTATTTCTCAAATTTTCCGTAACTTCGTTTTTCATATTCAAGTCAGAATATTCCGTGTCAATTTCACCTTTTTGGAACAAATCGCCCCTTTTATCCTTAACATATTCGTAAAGTGCAGCGTCATTTCTGTAATCATAATAAATTAATTTTGGAATATTATCACATCCGTTCAATTCCAAATATTTGCTTATGCAGGCATTTGTAAAGTTTGAATCCGCCATTAAAACTTTATTTTTTTTGATAACTTTTTGGTCATACATGCTGACTGTGTGGTTGTCCTCTGTATAACATCTGTCCATTTTCAGAATAAAATCTTTGTCATAACGTTTGATTTTGAAGATAAATTTGTCGTTTAAATCCCCGCCTTTAAGGCGTTTTACGCCAAAACGACAACCGTTTATGTAAACATCTTTTTCTTCAATATAATCCTCTCTAATTTTGTGAACAAGTTTGTCAAATATTTCGGGACTAAAATAAGAAACAGGAAGTTTTCCGATTTTGAAAGGTTGTTCTCTCACGTTTTCGGTGTCACAACTGTATTTAAATTTTGCATAATTTTCTGAAATATTTTCGGCAGATTTATTTTGCAATCTCCAATATTTTTCTTCAAGTTTCCAAGGCGACCAGTTTGGCATAAATTTCAAAAGTTCTTCAATCGAGGTTGCATTTTTGTAAAAATCGTCAACGTATTTTTCATAAGCACCG
This sequence comes from uncultured Brachyspira sp., assembly GCA_900321895.1. Lineage (GTDB taxonomy): Bacteria > Cyanobacteriota > Vampirovibrionia > Gastranaerophilales > Gastranaerophilaceae > Scatousia. Next base: position 3,427 of record ONYB01000017.1, on the reverse strand, counting down.
TAGTAACCATCATTTGACAAGTACCATTTCAAAAATTCATTGAGCCCGAATTCAGCAATCAAATCTTTTGAAATTTTCTTTAAATCGTCAGGATTTTTCATGATTTTTTCAATAAATTCTCTCGGATTTTCTTTCGCAATTTTTGAATATGGAGAAAGAGAATTTTCTAAAATATTTTGAGATTTTTTTGACGAAATTTCAGAAACAATTACGTTTCCTCTAATCGCTTTTATTCCATATTTTTGTTGGAATTGACGAAATTTATCCTGCGTATTTTCCTGCATAAAAATTACGCCGTCCTCGTTAATATTTTCATCAATTTTTTTGATAAAATTATTAGAAATTCCGTTTATATTTCTGCTGTTTTTTATCTCGTGCAAAGTTTCGATAAATTTGTCAATAGTACCGATATCACTGAATTTCGGTGTCTTACCATTTATGTCTTGTGCATAAATTGCATTGACTTTTAACGGTGTATAATTTTTGTCAGAATAAATTTTTTCAGGATAACCTAGAGTGTCTGTCAAATCCTCCAATTTTAGCTCTTTATTGCCTAAACCTTGCGGATATTTTCGCTCCAAACTTTCTAAAGGTTTGTTCATAACATTGTGCATTAAATACATAAAATCCAAGAAATCCGCATTGCAATTTTCGTCCCCGAATTTTTTCAAATATTCCAAAATTTTCGGATGAATTACCATGATATTTGTTGCGGTGTAAAAATTTTTATTTTCTTTGATAATTTCTTCATAATTTTCGTTGTTGATTTTTTCGTGAAATTTTTCAATCGAATTATCTTTTTGAACTTTTACGAGCGGAACATTGAATAAATTTCCTTTGGAAACATCTTTAACAACTACACCAATTCCGGTATTGTCACTTCTTTCAAAATCGTACAAAACTTTCGCCAAATCAATGTTGTTAAAAGTATCCCCCGTCAAGACAACCAGAGGTTTTGAAGTCGGTATCAATCCGCTTTTCAAATTCTTGATGATAGGGCCTGCAGTACCTGTCAAATTCGTGTTATTTTCGCCATCCTTCAGCAAGAAAAAGTGTTGAATTTTTCCTGCTCTTGCCGCCGTATCAAAGCAAGAAATATCCAACAAACTCTTATTCGTTGAAGGGTATTTCGTTGCGGGCTTATTCGTGTTCTCAAGGTCAATAACAGGCTTTAGCCTTGTGCCGTAACCCGCCGCAAGTCCGACAAGCGAATAGTCGTTCTTGATATAATCCGCATAAAAACTTTTTTCTACTTTATAATTTTCACGATTTTTAAAATAATTTCTTGCGTCAAGGTCAGTTTTTTCTGACTTGTAACCCGTTGTAATAAAAAGATTATTTCCGAAAGAAATTTTTCCTTTTTTATTCACAAAAATTTTCTGCGAATTTAATTCTTTGTAGTCAATATTGAGATTATTTCCGATAACCTCCGAACCACGATTTAGCAAAACTTTTATCCCTAAATCTTCATCAACAAGCTCAATTACAGGTTGGTGAGAACCACCGATAATATTGACTTTAGGCAGGTTGTTACCTTTGTGTTTTATTGTTCCTATTATGTGGTCAAATCTCGATTTTATATAGATTGTTTGGTCATCATTTTTTATCAAATTGAACCCGATAAAATTTTGGTTTGGTGAAACGGGATTTGAAAAAAGTGACTTAGAATAATCGAGTGTTAAGGCGTCTTGTTCTTCAACTTTTTTATCAAAATATGCAGTTTGACTTTTGAAGGATACTGTATAATTTTGTCGAACGGGTAAAATTTTCATTTTTTATTCCCCCAACAACTCTTGTAAAAGTTTTTCATCAAGATATTTGTGTTTGACAAAAATCGAAGGTTTGTGTGCGTCAATTCCGCCTGTATATTTAAGTTTCAGGTTTTCGTTATCCGCAATATTTTTCATAAAATCTCGCCATTCTTTGCCTGTGTATGTCGGGTAAGATTGATAATTTACTTCACTTGCCAAAAATTTTTCGCCACCTTTTTGTTTTAAGGAATTAAAAATTTCGTAGACCAAATTTTCGTGCGGTGCATAGCAATTTTGTTCACATAATTTCTTTCTTGCAAGCGAAATATTATCGGAAGCAAAATCGATTATCCCCGGATGTGCAAACCCATAAAAGCCTTCCGTTGTTGCCTCAAAGACACTTGTCGGGTCAAGAGAATATTGCTTTCTGTCATCAATATTCGGCAAACTTTCTTGAACGGTTTTTGAAATAAAATCTTCTTTATCTTTTGTGTCAACTTCAAATATTTTTTCTAAAGATTTTTCATTTTCTTTTGTCAAAAATCCTTTTTCTTTCAAGTAATCATGCACTCCGTGATTTTTGAAATAATTTTTCATATCACGTTCACCAAAAGCATCCATTCTGTAATAGAAATTGTCACCAAATTTTTCAAAAAGATTTTCGGCGGATAATTGATTATTTTTTGGTAAAATTTCATTGGCTTTTTTCACATATTCACTCAACAAAATTTTGAATTTTGCATAATCTCCGGCAAGGTACAAAACGCCGTTGGTACGCATATTTTTGAGATTTGCGTGGAAGGTTTTTGCCTCTGCCAAATTCAAGTTGTAGCCTTCAAATTTTTCGTTAATTTTTTCTAAAAATTTTTCAACATTTTCACTTCTGGTTTTTTGAATATTTGCCAAAAGTTTTACCAATTTTTCGTCGTATGGATTTTGAGAATATCCGACAAGTTCAAAATTCAAAGGTCGTGAAACTATATTTTTGTCACAATTCGAAACGCTGATTTCCGAACCCAAAACCACTTTCAAATTTTTAAATTTTTCAGGATTTTCCGACAAAATTTTCAAGGCTTCCCGACAGCCGTCAAGCGTGTCGTGGTCTGTAATTGAGATTGTAAACGGCGGTTTGTTATCAGTCTTATTTTTCGCAACTTTATCTGCATATTTTCTTGCCTGTTCCAAAAAATCCGCAACAGATAATTTGCCGTCCGAAAATTGAGTATGATTGTGAAGGTTTACTCTAAAAGTTGAATTTTTTGCACCTTCAAAATTTTTGCCGATTGTAAAATCTTGTGGTGTAAAATCATCTAATAATGCTTTTAATTGAGATTTTCCGACGACAGAATTAAGCTTAAATTCTTCCCCTTCCTTTAAGCCTAAATTTTTTGCAAGATTTTTTATGTACGCCAAATCTTCGGGAAATTTCTCCATAGTTTTTTGAAAAGCTATTTTTACTGTATTCACAACGGGTTCTGCAATCTGATTTCCAGCATCAATTACAGGTTTTGGCGTAACTTTTCCACGCCCTCTGAGAAGATTTACAAGCCAAATTGCACCGCCGGCTATTGCTGCCAAAACAACACCGACTATTGTCTTTTTCTTTGTAGAAAAAGTTACTTTATCAGACTCCGTTTTTGCAATCACCGACGAAACTTGCGACATGTTGCCGACCG
>ONYB01000216.1 GCA_900321895.1 uncultured Brachyspira sp. | reverse complement strand
TTTCGGGTTGTTCCCGATTGATATTAAATTTTTATCTTCAAAAACTTTTTCCTGAGTGGAAGAAGAGATTATAACTGACATAATTTACCTCATTATTTATCTGTCCAATGCGTGGACAAATCTCTGTATTGCTTTATCCGTGTTCTGTTTCGGAGAAACTATTAACTTCTTTTCGCCCAAAACAGGGTTTAATTTTTCTTTTACCAAATCCAATTTTTCAGGATGTGCGTACAAAAACATCATCGCCAAATCAGGTGCGTATTTTTGAACATTTTCTACATTTTTCGGGAGAAGTGTCCAGTTGATTTGTTTTTCAATCGCTCCTTCATTTTCCAAATCTCCAAATACGACAACTGCCGGAAGATATCCGTCTTTTTTCATTGTAAGGCAGTAAGAAAAGGCTTTTTTCAGTCCCAATCCATAGGCAGTACCGTAATCTTTTTGGTCATATTGAGTGAAGGCATCCATTGCTTTTTCAATTCCCGAGCCGTTGAACGGTGCACCTTCATAAATCAGGTAAGAGTCTTGCGAAACCTTCAAGATTTTTACTTGATCTTCAGGGTCAAGCAGGTTACAAATCTGTCGGAGAGATTTTTTCTGTTCCGCCAATTCTTTTTGGTTAGATGCTGAGGAATCCACCACAAAAATTACTGCAGCAGGTTTGAAATCGTCAACCTTTATGCTTTTTAATCCGCTCCATATCAGTTTCCCTACAATGGAAAATGCGAGAATTATTATACCCATAGTGATTAATCTTTTGTTCATAGTAAACCAACTTTTTTCTTAAATAATAGCATATTTCGCCAATGAAATCAATATTGCCACATCAAACTTTATCATGGTATAATTGAGCATACGAAAAATTAAAGGAGAGAAGATGGATAAAATTTTTGAATTTTTGACGGTGTTCGTAACTGCCTATTTAATAGGTTCAATCCCGACAGGCTACATTATCGTAAAAACCTTTACGGGACAAGATATTCGAAAAGTCGGTTCGGGCTCAACAGGAGCAACTAACGTAAAAAGAGTTATGGGCAAAAAATGGTTCTTTATTGTAATGTTGTTAGACGCATTGAAAGGTGCTTTGCCTGTTGTTCTTGCAAAATATTTTGCGACAACCTTTACCGGTATCGGACTTTTGCCTGTAATAGCTGCGGTTGCGGTTATCTTGGGGCACAGCAAGTCAATTTTTCTTAAATTCACTGGTGGAAAATCTGTTGCGTCAGGCGTTGGTACTATCTTGGCTTTGAATTGGCAGGTCGGTTTGATGATAGCGTTTATTTGGAGCGTGATTACCTATTTCTCAAAATATGTTTCACTCGGTTCAATTATTGCTCTTGCAATTTCTCCGATTTTAATGTGGTGGTGCAAAGCTCCGATTGCCTATGTTGCATATTGCGGTTTGGGTGCTTTGTATATAATTTGGCTTCACAGAACAAATATCCAAAGACTTGTTAAGGGTGAAGAAAACAAAGTGAGGGAATAAAAATGGATTTTAATGCAATATTAATCGGACTAGGGGTTATTGTTGCCCTTATTGCTATCGGCAAAATCTTTTCAATACTTACAAGAATATTTTTTATAATAATTTTAATCGTAGCGATTGCTGTTGGCGGATTTTTCTGGCTAAATGGTGATAATAAAAATCCTCAACAAAATAAGTCAGGGTTTGCAATAGAAAAAGTATTTGTAAAAAAATAAGATTATAAAGGGCGGTTTTGATTTCAAAACCGCCCGAATTATTTAAATTTCCAACAAATGAAGTATGGAAATATCTGTTATTTTAGGTACAATCAGGCTCGGAGGAGAGTATGAATACTACAAAATCAATAAGAGAAAAATTAGAAGACAGAGAATATAATATATTAAGCGAATTTGCGACGAAGAGTAAGGAAAGTAAAAAAAGAAAAACCCCCGAGGCTGAATGCGAAATAAGAACCTGTTTTCAGCGTGACAGAGATAGAATTTTACATTCAAAAGCTTTTCGAAGACTTAAACATAAGACGCAAGTTTTTCTTTCTCCGTTTGATGATCATTTCAGAACAAGATTGACGCACACCCTTGAGGTTTCTCAAATTGCAAGGACGATTTCTCGTTCACTGGATTTGAACGAGGATTTAACCGAGGCTATCGCCCTTGGGCATGATTTGGGGCATACTCCGTTCGGGCATTGTGGAGAAGGAGTTTTGAACGAACTCGTTCCAGGGGGATTTCATCATAATATTCAGAGTGTTAGAGTGGTTGAAGTTTTAGAAAAACTCAACCTTTGCGTTGAAACTATAGACGGAATTTTGACGCACACTTGGGGTTATGAACCGAAAACACCGGAGGCTCAAGTCGTTCAGCTTGCCGATAAAATCGCCTATATAAATCACGATATCGAAGATTCAATCAGAGCGGGAATTATTTCGGAAAGCGACATCCCGAACGATTGTATTGCCTATTTTTCGCCAATTCAGAGCAAGCGTCTAAATAAAATGATTATGGAGGTTATTAAAAACTCCATTAATTCGCCAAAAATCGCAATGAGTGAAGAAGGTTGGTATTACACAACAAAATTAAGGAAATGGATGTTTGATAATGTTTATATTAATTCTCCTGCGAAACTTGAAGAAAAAAAAGCTCGCAGGGTAATTAAAGAACTTTTTTATCATTATTGCGAAATGCTTAAGCCAATGTGTGAAGAAGGTCGAATTATAAGAATTGTCACGGATTATATTTCCGGCATGACGGACAGATATGCAATCGAAAAATATAAGGAAAACTTTATCCCGTCAGGATTTCACCGTGGCAGTAGCGAGGATTATCTCTTCAAACTCGCAAACCTCAAAGATTAAATTATTGAACATTCCAAAATCTTGGTTTATAATTAACCTATGGAAAGAAATTTAGTAAAACTACAAGGATTTAATATAGACACCTTCACTTTTGATGAGGCATTGCAGTATGCCGAAAAAGGGCAGGTTGTGACAATTAATCCCGAAATGATTTTGAGTGCAAAAAGTAACCCTGATTTTGCAGAGATTATAAACAGTGCAGAACTTGTAATCCCTGACGGGATTGGGGTTCAGCTAGGGTTAAAAATTCTAGGACATAATGTCAGAAGAATTGCAGGTATTGAGTTTGGCAGAAAATTGATAGATAAATTTGCCTCACAACCGACGGCGTTTGTCGGAGCAAAACCTGAAATTATTCAAAAGGCTGTAGAAAATCTGAAAAAAGAAGTTCCGAATTTGAATGCCGTTTATGTTCAAGACGGTTATTTTAAGGATGATGACAGAGTTTTAGATGAACTGACTGCGGCAAATCCGAAATTGGTTTTGGTGGCATTGGGTTCGCCAAAGCAAGAAATTTTTATTTCAAAAGCGAAAAACCTTTTGCCTAATGCTTTGTTTATCGGGCTTGGCGGAAGTTTTGATGTTTGGTCGGGTGTTGTTGAAAGAGCCCCTGAAATTTGGCAAAAGTTGGGCTTGGAATGGCTTTACCGTACGGTTAAAGAACCGAAAAGGTTTAAGCGAATTTTCCCGACATTGCCGCTTTTTGTATTGAAAGTTTTTAAAGAAAAATTTATAGGAGTATAAATATGTTGAGTGAAAATGAAATAAAAGAATTGGAAAATCTTGCAAAAGAAAATCGCAGAAATGTTGTGAAAATGGTTTATAATGCACAATCCGGACATATCGGTGGAGCACTGTCCTCGACAGATATTTTGACTGTTTTGTTTAACAAATGTATGTTAAATGCTCCAAAATGTAAAGATGATCCGAATTATGAAAAACGTGACAGATTTGTTTTGTCAAAAGGGCATGCTTCTGCAATTTATTATTCAATATTGTCGCAGTGCGGATTTTTCCCGCAAGAAGAACTTTTGACATTCAGACTTTTTGGTTCTCCGTTGCAGGGACATCCTACTCCGCATTGTCCTGGGGTTGAGGTTGCGTCAGGCTCGTTGGGGCAAGGCTTGTCTGTCGGGTGCGGGATTGCAATCAGTTTGAAGTTAGACAAAAATCCTGCAAACGTGTTTGTTCTTCTTGGTGACGGCGAGTTGCAAGAAGGCAGTGTTTGGGAAGCCTTTATGCAAGCTCCTACGAGAAAATTAGATAATTTGGTTGCAATTATCGACAGAAACAGGCTTCAAATCGACGGTTGCACTGAAGAAATAAAATCTCTTGATCCGTTGGATGAAAAATTAAAAGCATTTAATTGGAATGTGATTGAAATTGATGGTCACAATATCTCTGAAATTTACAATGCTATTGAAGAAGCGAAAAAGGCTGACAGGCCGACTGCAATTCTCGCAAATACCATTAAGGGTAAAGGGGTTAGTTTTATGGAAAATAATGCCGGCTGGCATGGAAAAGCTCCTAAAAAAGAAGAATTTGAGCAAGCTATGAAGGAATTGGCATAAGATGATTTTTGACAAAATTGAAAAATTAAGACAGTACGATGTGGTTTCCGACAAGGTTTTGAATTTCTTGTTTAACATTGACGAAAACACGCAGGAAGGGCATTATGAAATAGAGGACGGTGTGTTTGCAAATGTGGATGTATATGACACAAAATCGCACGAAAACTGTTTTCCGGAGGCTCACAAACGTTATATAGATATTCAAATATTGCTTTCGGGTGAGGAAAGACTTGATTTTGCCAATGTATCCGAACTTTCAATAAAAGATGAGTATGATGAGGAAAGAGATGTAGTGTTTTTCAATATCCCTGACAGGATGAATACGGTATATTTAAAAAGCGGTTATTTTGCGATGTTATTTCCGCACGACGCTCACCGCCCGCAAATGAACTCCGCCGCAACTTCGCAGACTGTGAAAAAGGTGGTTGTGAAGATTTTAGCGAATTGATAAGGCTTTTTAGTAGAAGTTAATAGGTAAATAAGTGAATAAGTGAATAAGGTAATAAGTTCTAATGCTTAAAAGTAGCTTTGGTGCATCGCACCTGATTTGAACTTATTCACAAGCCCGAAAGGGCGTATTAACGTATTAACTTATTAAATAAAAATCGGAATGAGAGGATTTGGCTTGAGTTGTAGGCGAGGAACGAGCCGTACAAATCAGGATGCTTGAACAAGTAAACCGTAGGTTCAACCT
>ONYB01000142.1 GCA_900321895.1 uncultured Brachyspira sp. | reverse complement strand
CTCACATTAAGTTTTTCTGTTGGAAAAACTTAAATGGTTCTGCCCTGCGGGTATCCTGATATGTATGGCTCGTGTTCCTCGCCTACATCTCAAGCGAGCCCAGTATCGCCCAGATTTTTGTACTGTTCGACGATTTTCAACTTTGTTATCGGCTCTCACATTAAGTTTTTCTGTTGGAAAAACTTAAATGGTTCTGCCCTGCGGGTATCCTGATATGTACGGCTCGTGTTCCTCGCCTACATCTCAAGCGAGCCCAGTATCGCCCAGTTTTTTGTACTGTTTTTAAAATTTTACACAAACATACTTTACAATATGGACTTATCGCCCTACAGTCTTATCGCCTTAATCAGGTATCACCGCCCATGCTTATTCCACACTACAACTGTTGCCCCTTAACAATTCCCAGCACTACTTTTGCATACTCTTCGTGCATGCCGTAGAAGATGTGGGACGCTCCGTCGATTATCTCAACTCGGTTGGCGTCAGGATTTTTGGTATAAGAGTTTATTTTTCTGATAAACCCTTCTGCATCGTGGTTTGTCATGCTATCTCTAGAGCCGATTACAAATGAGCCATTTATTCTGATTTTCTTCAAAGATTTTGTTTCGCCAACACTCGACACGACAGGGCAATTTTTGAGGTTCTCGGCATTGTAAAAATCCAATAAAGTTTTTGCACACATTGGCGAAAATCCCATAAACAAAAACGGTAAAATCGAACTTCCACGCCCTTCCTCTACAAATTTTTGTGCCGTTTCAAGATACATTTTTTTATCTTTTATACAGTCAAAAAAGTGTGCCAAATCAATCGGTGCGGTCACTATATAGCTGTCAACAAAATCGTCAGGAGTATTTGCCAAGTAGTTGATAATTTTATTTGAGCCGAGTGAATGCCCCGCAAGAATTATTTTTTTGAACCCTAATTCTTTTGCATATTTTACGTAAGAGTCCACATCTTCATAAACCTGACTGAAATCATCGTTCACAACACCTGTCGTTGTCTGGGTTTTCGTCACTGTATTTGAATAACTTATAAAAGAAAACGCATCCATTGCTTGCCCTGCAATAAACGCAACCTCATTTTCACTAAGCAATTTTCCCGTCGCTGGCAAAAGTTCGTTTTGAAAAACGTTACTGCAAATTCCGCTCATCATTATAACTACGGTGTTCATCGTGTTGTCGCCCCACATTGCACCTTTCAAAACAAGTCCTCTCGGGGTATGTACATTTATAATTTCCATTAAATTTTCCTTTCTCAAGTTCTATTATAAAACAATAATACATCCTTAGAGTAACTATCAGTCAAGAGTGTTTTTCGTAAAGAAATAAAAAGTTTTTTATTAAAAATTGGAAAATTTGTTATATTTGTAGTATAGTGATAGTGGTTATTCGCGTACAAATTTAGGAATTATTATCAATTATAGGAGAAATATATATGGAACTGACTACGGACAAAAAAATCTATCCGACGACAGAATTTGTTTCGGGAAAATGGCAACAAGAAATCAATGTTAGAGATTTCATTCAGAAAAACTACACGCTTTATGAAGGCGATTCAAGTTTTTTGGCAGACCCGACAGAGGCTACAAAAAAATTGTGGCAAGAATGTTGTGACTTGCTGAAAAAAGAGCATGACAACGGTGGCGTCCTTGATATGGACACTCACGTCGTTTCAACAATCACTTCGCACGGAGCGGGCTACATCGACAAAAGCCTTGAAACAATCGTAGGTTTACAGACAGATGCACCGCTAAAACGTTCTATGCAACCGTTTGGCGGAATTAGAATGGCTGAAACCTCATGCTCCTCTTACGGCTATAAAGTTGACCCTGAAATCTCCGAAATTTTCAGAAAATACCGCAAAACCCACAACCAAGGGGTATTTGATGTTTATACACCTGAAATGAAAGCGGCAAGGCATGCCGCAATTATTACAGGCTTGCCTGACGCATACGGAAGAGGTAGAATTATCGGGGATTACAGACGTGTTGCACTCTACGGTATTGACAGATTGATTGAAGACAAACAAGAGCAGTTCAAATCTCTCGAAGGGGAAATGACACCTGACAGAATTCAACTTAGGGAAGAAATTACAGAGCAAATCAATGCACTCAAGGAAATGATTGAACTCGGAAAAATCTACGGGTTTGACATCTCAAAACCTGCTCGTAACGCAAAAGAAGCGGTTCAATGGTTGTATTTCGGCTATCTTGCAGCAATCAAAGAACAAAACGGGGCAGCAATGAGTATCGGCAGAACTTCAACATTCCTCGATATCTACATCGAAAGAGATTTAAAAGAAGGAATTTTGACAGAGGCAGAAGCTCAAGAGCTAATCGACCACTTTATTATGAAGTTGCGACTTGTAAAATTTGCAAGAACGCCTGAATACAATGAACTATTCTCAGGCGATCCGACGTGGGTAACGGAATCAATCGGTGGCGTCGGGATTGACGGGCGACCTTTGGTAACAAAGAACTCTT
>ONYB01000020.1 GCA_900321895.1 uncultured Brachyspira sp. | reverse complement strand
GCTAAAGAAAACGGTTTTGAAGTCGTTTGTATATCTTTTTCGAAAGATAATCTTTAAAAATTGAAAAAATATTGCTCAAAAGTTTATTCGTGTCATCCGGGAGAAATTAATAAGATTGAAAAAATCTTGAAGGATGAAGAAATTAAACAGGCAACATTTTTGGGGAAAGTCAATAAGAGTGTGCTTTTAAAACTCTATAAATTTGACTCGAGAGCTATTGAACTTTTGAAAACCGTTAAGAGATTGAATGACGATGAAGTTATGCTTTTGATTGTTCAAGAATTTGAAAAAGCAGGAATAACAGTTCTGGATCAAACCATTTTTATTAAAAATTTGATGATTCCGGCTGGAGTTCTTGGCAAACATAAACCGACAGAAGCTCAAATGGAAGATGTAAAATACGGTTTTTGGCTAGCAAAAGAGATGGGCAAGGTTGACGTCGGTCAGTCTGTTGTTATAAAAGATAAAATGGCAATGGCTGTTGAGGCGATTGAAGGTACTGATAAATGTATTATCCGTGGTAGCAAACTTGCAAAACGTGGTGCGTCTGTTATTAAAGTTGCAAAACCTAAGCAAGACAAGCGTTTTGATATCCCGACCGTTGGTTTGAGAACTCTTCGCACGATGAGAAAACACAAGGCAAACCTCCTTGCGGTCGAGGCTAACGAGACGATTATCGTTGATCAGGAAAAAGTTATAGAATATGCAGACAGGCACAAAATGGTATTGATGGCAGTCAGCTTATGAAGAAGGTCTTTATCGTAACAGGTGAATATTCGGGTGACATCCACGCTGCAAAAGTCGCTGAGGCTTTGAAAAATTCTGACCCTTCAATAATTATTGAGGGAGTTGGTGGTAAAAATCTGAAAGCCGCAGGGGTTAAACTCTTGGAAAACCAAAATAAAATGGGTGCAGTCGGACTTTCTCCGCAAATTATTTTTAACCATTATTTTTTGGGTAAGAAGATTGTTGACTACCTGACAAAGGATTTCAAACCGGATTTGGTGCTTTTGATTGATTACGGTGCTTTTAATTTGAGTATCGCAAAGTTTTTGAAAAAAGCCGGAATAAAAGTCTTTTATTATATCCCGCCACAGGTTTGGGCTAGTCGCAAATGGCGAATTAAAACCATCAAAAAATATATAGATGAAGTCCTTTGCATTTTCCCGTTTGAGGTAGAAATGTACAAGCAATACGGGATAAACGTTCATTATTGCGGGCATCCGCTGGTGTCACAGCTCCCGCAACCTGCCAATAAAGATGAATTTTTCTTAAAGCATGGATTAGACCCAAATAAGAAATTAGTGTCAGTTTTTCCGGGATCGAGAGCATTTGAGTTGAAGTATTTGATGAATGTGTTTTTGAAAACCGCAAAAAATCTACAAAAAAAACATCCGGATTTACAAATTTGTATTTCGCATGCTCCAAATCTTTCGGATGAACTTTACAGCAAATATTTAAAAGATACGGATTTTAAGGTTATAAAAGGTGAAAATCAAGCCTTGTTAAGTGTTTCAGATGCGTTGATTTTGGCATCCGGAACGGTAGCTCTAGAAGCGGCTCTTTATTCTACTCCGATGATAATTGCTTATCGAGGACCGTACCTTTTTTACCTGATTTATCTTTTGGTGAGATGTATAAAAATGGTATCTTTGCCAAATATAGTAAGCGGAGAAAAAATCGTTCCGGAAATTATTGAAAATCAGGTGACGGTAGACAATATTACATACAATATTGAAAGAATTCTCTACGATAGAGATTACCGAGAAAATAATATTAAGAAGCTGAAACAGGTTAAGCATCTTCTTTCAGATAAAATCTCTTCAAAAGAAGCCGCGAACGAAATTCTCAAAGCGTTACAATCGTAAACAAATATTATAAAAATCTTGTCTAAAAGGCAAGATTTTTTTGTTTCATACGTTTATTAATATGTAGGTAATTATGATTAATCAACTGATAGGTATTCAAAACAGTCCATATAATGATTTTTCGGGTTATAAAAAAAATCCGAATTTTGTGCTGAATACTCAAACTCCGTTTAATGAAGAAAATGAGCATAAAGGTGGGCACACTGTTGCAATTTCGCTGGGCGTAATGGGACTGGCAATCGGTTTCGGGCTTTTGGGATTGATGAAATCTCCAAAATATTTGACCAAAAACCTCGACAAATTGAAACGATTTTTGGAAGAACAAATCGAGCACGGCAAAAATAGCAAATCCGCAACGCAACTCAACAAATTTTATACTTACGCTTTGCGAAAAGTTCATTCTTTGCTGTTGAAAAGTGAAAGTGTGAACAACTTTACCTCCATTAAGGATTCTTTGTTTAAGTATGGAATGGAGAAAACGAAATTTACGAAAAAAATCCACAGTGGAATAACAAACCTTTTCAAAAAAGTGAGCCGTGCGACGGTTAGAAACTCTTGGATGAACACTCAACAAAAATTTGTAAAATCTTTCAATAACTTGAACAAAATAGAAGAACAATTCCTTAAATCAAATGGTAACAAGGTTTTTGAAATAAATGGTGTCAAAAAGACAGGTGCAGAATGGATTGAGGAAATTCGCCAAAATAAAATTTCAATTCAGCAAGTCATGGATAAAAATTCCTCAAAATCAACTCTTGCCGAACGTGAATCCAAAATGGAAGTGGCAACCACTGATTTAGATAAATTAATCCGAGCACAGCTCAAGCATTTGGGCAATTCCAGATTGTACAATACTTTTGTTGCTGATAGGTTTATCCAAAAGTCTAAAGATCAAATGTTTTTGGAAATGTTCAAGGTCAGAAAATCAATATCAATGACGCCGACATATAAAAAAGAGTTGGTAGAAAACTTTTTGCAAAGGGCTGAAAATGTTTTGCTTGATGAAAATTCTGACTTATTTCTGCCGATTAACGGTTTGAGAAAGAAAGTTTCAAGCGGAAATATTTCGGAAAAAGAAATTACAGAGGAGTTTTCAAATATAACCAAAACTCTCTCAAATTCTAAACTTCAAGGCAAAAAGAAACAGCAGTCCAAATACTATTTGAGTATTGCTCAAGAGATTTTGCAAGACAACTCAAGAGGTAAAATGCAGGACATGTTGGAGATTTACAAACACCTTATGCCTGAAAAACTTTCAAAAGTTACAAAAGAGTTAAACAATTCTATTTCCGCTCTCGACAAATCTATTGATAAAGAATGCATAAAATACTTTGAAAAAATTAGAGATTTTCAAATCGGCTCAGCTCCGACCGATGTCTTGTCAATCCTTGCTTCAGGCGGATTTATCGCATACGCAACATCAAAAGCTAAAGACAAAAATGAGGTCGTTTCAATAACCCTCACTCAAGGAATTCCAGTTGTGAGTGCTGTCGGAACCTCTCTTTTGTGTACCGCACGATTGATTTCAGGCTCAAAAGCTATGGCTATCGGTTTAGTTTCAGGTAAATTAATGCAAGAACTCGGCAAGTTTATTGATAAAGAACGTCAAAAATATTTCCAAAACAAAGAGAATTAAGGCTTATTTTTGCTCCGTATGTACGGCTCAAATTTAGCTGTTTTGTCTGAGCATTTGCACTAAAAAAGCGGTCATATTGACCGCCTCTGTAATGTAGGTGTTTTCTAAAGGTGAAAACCTATTCTATATCAAGGTCTTCTGTGGCTTGAAGCTGTTTTTTCTTTAAGTTGTGCATGACTGCATCAACAAGAAGTTCGTAGGATTTCATATTCTCAATATTTGGGAATTCTTCCTTTAATTGTTCTCTGACCATTGCTTCCAGCCTGCGTTCGTCAGAATTTGTTTGAAGGTCTTCTACTCCGCTAATCATTTTAATGTATTCCGGCGATGACTTATCAATTCCGCTTTTTGAGAATTTCAACCAACGCAATTTCGGACTAACTGTTTCGTTTAGTTTTTTTACAATTTTCAAATTTTTAAAACGGTCTAACATAAGTACCTCTACACTTTCGATTATCGTAATTTGTAACCTTCTTGTATTATTTTAAAGTATCCTCAAAAAAATAATTTACTTTTTTAAGTTAAATGTTTCGAAATCTTTACAAATGTCTGAAACTCAATTATAGCTTGCTGAAATCTGTAAGTTTTTCATATTTTTTCTTCAACAATGTTAACAAAGCAAGGCGGTTTTCCTTAACTTTTTCATCTTTGTCCATGACAAGCACATCTTCAAAGAATTTTTCTACAGCCGGAGTTATTGCTATCAGCTGATTCAAGTATTTTTCGTAATTTGAGATCTCATCAATAGCTTGAATTTCACGATAAAGCATGCCTTCAGAAGCTTCTTTAAACAAATCTTTGTTAACTTGCTGAGTTGAATTTTCTTTAAGTATGCGAATAACTCTGTTAGCGGCTTCTAAGAGAGCAGGGTTGTCGAGAGTTGAGATGACCTTAACTCTTTCAATGTAATCTGCCAAATCTTCCATCGGATTCTTGTTTGCGGCACATGCTTCAAGGACATTTTTAGAATATTTATCGTTTAAGAAAATAATTAATCTTTGAACGAAGAATTCGTTAATTTCTTGCTGACATTTTTGCGGAACAAGTCTTGCAACATTCTTTTTGACAGTGTCTGCAATCTTTTGGAGTGCGTTTTTGTCAGCAGAAGTTTCAAGCGTAATCGGCAAAAGCGGCATATCCTTTTTAATTAAATCAGTAATGTTGATTTTTAAATTGTTATCCAAAATTGTTCTGATGATACCAAGAGCGGCACGACGAACCCCAAGCGGGTCAGAAGAGCCTGTAGGCTTTCTTCCGTCTGCAAACACTGCACAAATCGTATCAACTTTATCAGCAATCCCGACTACCTGACCTTCAATACCTTTAGCAGTTTCACTTTCAGCATTGAGCGGGAAGTAGTGTTCTTTAATACCATCAACGACTTTGTCATTTTCTCCGCAAACCCTTGCGTAGTCAGAACCGATATAGCCTTGTAATTCGGTAAACTCAAATACTAACTGTGTTACCAAGTCGGCTTTGCAAAGAAGTGCAGTTCTTTCAATATCGTTTGACGGAACGTTCAATTCTTTAGCGATATCTTTAGAAAGCGAGATAATTCTTTGAGTTTTGTCATAGACAGAGCCCATGCCTTTTTGGAATGTTACCCCTTTCAAATCTTCGACATAATCTTTTAATGGTCTTTTAGTATCTTCATTAAAGAAGAATACCGCATCGTCGAGTCTGGCTTTAATAACACGGACATTTCCGGCTTTAATATTTTCAAATTCATCCCCGATGTAGTTTGTCATTGTAATAAATTTGTTGATTAGTTTGCCGTCTTTGTAGAGGGCAAAATATCTCTGGTGAACCGCCATAACCGTTACGACGAGTTCTTCCGGAAGTTTTAAGTATTCGGTTGAAAATTCGCAAGTCGCAGGGACAGGATATTCTGTGATGAAGGTAACTTCCTCCAACAAATCTTCGGTGTAATAAGGTGTTGCACCAAGTTTTGCAGCCTCTTCTTTTGCTCTTTCAACGATTAAATTTTTTCTTTCGTTTTGATCAACAATAACGTGAACCGAACGCATTTTTTCAACGTATTCGTCAGGGTTGTTGATTACGACGCAATCGGTGTCAAATCTGTG
>ONYB01000114.1 GCA_900321895.1 uncultured Brachyspira sp. | reverse complement strand
TCGTATTATTAAAACAGTTATAGAGTTAAAATCCCGTAAATAAAAACTTTTGCCGATATTTGTAGAATTATTAAGAAAACTCATTGTCCAAAATTTAATTAACACATGTAATATAAAGGGTGCAAAAATAAAAAATGGCTCCGTAGAGCCAATAAATTTAAATGGGGCGGATGGTGGGATTCGAACCCACGCATATCGGAACCACAATCCGAGGTCTTAACCACTTGACGACATCCGCCATCTCTATCCGTTTCCGAACAATATAATCATACCATGAAAAGATTTTTTGTCCAGCAGTTTTCTAAATATATACACCCTAATATCTGTCAACTTCTATTATATTGTTTCGGGTACAAAAAACAAAAGCCCCATTACGGGGCTTTTTGTTTAAATCTTAACTAATTCTTTGGAACATATAACCAATACCACGAGCGGTAAGAATTAATTCAGGATTAGCAGGGTCTGTTTCTAGTTTTGAACGCAATCTCGAAATATGTACGTCTACAACTCTTGTATCTATACGATGATCAGGCGGATATGCCCAAACATGCTGCAAAATTTCGTTTCTTGAAAATGCTTGTCCCGAGTTGTTTACCAAAAGTTCCAACAAGCTGAATTCCATGCCGGTTAAGCGAATTCTTTCGTTCTTTCTGAACACCTGACGACGAGCAGTATCAATTTTGATATTTCCGGTTGTAATAACATTTTTAGTAACCTTGCCTGTCGGAGTAACAGTTTCTCTGTTGTTTGTTCTTCTGAGAACAGCCTTAACACGAGCTTCTAATTCTTTCGGTGAAAACGGTTTTATTACATAATCGTCAGCCCCGAGTTCCAAACCTGTAATTCTTTCAGAAACATCACCAAGAGCTGTTAATATTATGATCGGAACATCAGAAGTTCTTCTAATTTCTCTTGTAACCCCATAACCGTCCATTTTTGGCATCATTACATCCAAAACAACCAAATCAGGATTATACTTATTAAATGCGTTAACAGCTTCTTCACCGTCAGCAGCAGTCACAACATCGTAACCTGCCATTTTTAAACGAGTTTCCAAAATTCTTCTAATACTCGCTTCGTCATCAGCTAACAAAATTCTTTGACGATCTTCCGCTTCATTAGGCATTTCCAAATTTTCTGTCATAGTCTTTTCCTTACATTCAATAATAATCTAACACCTTATTACCAAAATTAATATTACAAAATATTGATTTCTGTTAATATTTATAACGTTATATTAACCTAATTTTACAAAAATTGCAAGCACTTTTTTAAAATTAGTCAGGAAATTATTTTGTCTGTAATTTTTGAGCGACTATTTGTTTGAATTTTTCCAAGTCCTCTGCGGTATCAATGCCTACAGGAACGAAGTCTACAACGGAGGTCTTAATTTTCATACCGTTTTCAATAGCTCTCAACTGCTCAAGACTTTCTGTTTTTTCAAGCGGAGTTTGTGGCAAAGACGTCATTTTCATCAAGGCATCACGTTTGTAGCCGTATATTCCTAAGTGACCATAGAAGGTTGCTACATTTTTATTGCGTTCATAAGGAATTTTTGAACGAGAGAAATAAAGTGCGTAACCATTATTATCCACTACACATTTTACCAAATTCGGATTATTAATTTCTTCCTCGTCGGTCAAAACCCTAATTAGAGTAGAAATATCAGCCTTGTCATCCTCTTGAACATTTCTTGCAACAGCATCAATACTTTCAGGTTTAATCAATGGTTCATCCCCTTGAAGGTTCACAATATAAGCGATTTCAGGGTGACGTTCCGCAACTTCACGAATTCTGTCAGAACCGCATTTGTGGTTAACAGAAGTCATTTCAACTTCACCGCCAAAGGCTTTTACTGCATTAAAAATTCTCTCATCATCAGTTGCAACAATAATCATATCAGCCAATTTCGCCTGCTGAGCTTTTTCATAAACCCATTGAATTACCGGCTTTTCGCAAACTTTTAACAATGGCTTGCCCTCCAACCTGCTTGAACCATATCTTGCCGGAATAATTATCGCTGTTTTATTCATATTTTTCCTCACTTCCTAACAACAAAAGAAACCCATTGGTTTTGATGAAGTTCTTCTACAATTTTAAGTCCATAATGATTTATTGCATTCAATACAACGGGCTTTTTCTCCTCAAGAATACCCGAAAGTGACAAATAAGCGTCATCTTTCAACAAGTTTTTTAAATCACCCATAATTTCAGCGAGCACATTATGTAAAATATTCGCCATGACAAAATCGAACTTTCGATTAATCTTGTCAGCCGTATTAAGCTCAAAGTCAACACCAAGCTCACTACCCTCCCCTTGAGGGAGGGTGAAAATCTTCGATTTTCGGGTGGGGTCATTAATTACAGACAAAATATAACTAACAACACCGTCAATATTGTCATTAATTTCAGAATTCCAAAATCGTAATACACTAAACCCTCTACTTAGTAAAAAGTCATCTCTTTCTTTATCCGAAACAATGCCTTTTTCTGAATTATGTTGTCCACCGTCTAATTCAATTATAATCTTTTCTTGCGAAGCCATGAAATCAACAATATAGTTTCCTACAGGTTGCTGTCTTCTAAATTTCACTCCACCTAATTGACTTTTACGTAAATATTTCCAAAGAATTTGTTCAGATTTTGTAGCATTATTTCTTAAATTTTTGGCAAGTTGAATATTTTTTTGTTCATAGCCTCTTTGGGCAAAATTACCCCACCCCGAAATCATAGATTTCGACCCTCCCTCAAGGGGAGGGTTTTCCATTGCAAAATTTTGCGATCCTTCTTCAGGGGGAGGGCATTCTTTTGCTAAATTCTTCACGGCATTTTCTTTGGCGACATCGATAACCGTATCATCTATATCGCAACCGTAAACATAATCCGCACCGAATTTTTTAGCACATACAGCCAAAATTCCCGAGCCTGTTCCGATATCTGCGACTTCAGCATGTTGTGGCATATATTTTTCAATAGCCTTCATACAAAGTTGAGTGGTTGCATGCGTTCCTGTACCAAACGCACACCCAGGTTCAAGCCTGATTATAACTTCATCTTCTCTGTGCGGAGAATATTCCAACCAATCAGGAACAACCGTAATTCTGTCAGTTACGTGCGTCACGTCCCACTTTTCTTTCCATTTGCGTGACCAATCTTCATTAGCCTTTTCGTCAAACGTAAACGCCCAACTGCCCAGCTCTTCTTCTGAAAGACCTCTTGATTTCAAAAGTTCTCGCTGTTCTGTCAAAAGAGTTTCAACCTGTAATTTCAAAGCATCGGGCTCTAACCCGTCACCCGTCAAAAACACTCTGAGCGTTCCTTCTGTTGTTGCAATCATTTCCAAATCTTTATAAGTTTCTTCGGCAAGAACCACCCCTTCGCAAGGCAAATTTTCAAAACAAATATCCGACAAAATATCCTCTATATCAGGATTTATCTTAATTTGTACCTCAAAATAGGATGAATTTTCACTCACAATCGAACTCCTTACTCGAGAAATGAGCCCATTTTGCGATATTTATCATATCGTTTATTTTTTAAATCTTTAACCGAAAGGTTTGAAAGTTCGTCAAGACTGTCAAGAATTGTCTTTTTCATCTCGCCACAAATAAAGTCATAATCTTTGTGAGCTCCGCCGACAGGTTCTTTAATTTCACCGTCAATAATTCCAAACTTCATCAAATCCGGAGCGGTAATTTTTAACGCATCCGCAGCATCCGCAGCCCGAGAAGAATCTCTCCACAAGATAGACGCACACCCTTCCGGAGAAATAACCGTATAATAAGCGTGTTCAAGCAAAAATACTTTATCAGCAACAGCAAGACCCAAAGCACCTCCGGAACAGCCTTCACCGGTAATAATAGCAATAATAGGAACTTCTAATTTCGCCATATCTCTAAGGTTAACCGCAATCGCTCCGCCCTGTCCTGTTTCTTCAGCACTAATCCCCGGATATGCCCCAGGAGTGTCGATAATAGTTACAATAGGAATATGGAATTTGCTGGCATGCTTAAATAATCTTAGAGCTTTTCGGTAACCTTGAGGCTGCGGCATACCAAAATTGTATTCCAAGTTTTCTTTAGTAGATTTACCCTTCATTGTACCGATAATCATTACAGGTTTGCCGTCAATCTTAGCCAAACCACCAATTATCGCTCTATCGTCCATGCCGGTTCTATCCCCGTGAAGTTCCACAAAATCTGTGCAGATATGCTCTACATAATCCAAAAAATTTGGTCTTTCCGGATGTCTTGCAATCTGAATTTTTTGGGACGGTTTTAAACTTGAATAAAGTTCTTTTTTATAATCGTCTGCTTGCTGTTCGAAAGTTTCGATTTCCTTATTTAAATCCATGCCGGACTCCATGCTTATTTTTTTCAATTCTTCAATTTTTTCTTGTATTTCCATAATCGGTTTTTCAAAATCCAATACTGTTGTCATTTTGTACCCTTTGTATAATGTAATTTCTGCCTGTTAAACTCCGTGCATAGAGAAAATATTCGCCAGAGTTTTTCTTAAATCCTTACGTCTTGAAACGACATCGACCTGACCGTACTTCAAGAGATATTCCGCAGTTTGGAAATCCGCAGGAAGCTTCTGCCTGATAGTCTGTTCAATAACACGTCTGCCTGCAAAACCTACCCTTGCACCCTGTTCGGCAACAATAATATCACCGAGCATACCAAAACTTGCGGTAACTCCGCCGAATGTCGGCTCCGTAATAAGATTTACATAAAGCAAGCCTTCATCATCAAGTCTTGAACACGCACAAGAGGTTTTAGCCATTTGCATAAGACTCAATGCACTTTCCTGCATTCTTGCCCCGCCAGACGAAGTAACTGCCAAAACAGGGAGTCTTTCTTCAATAGCCTTTTCAATAATTCTTGTAACTTTTTCACCTACAACACTACCCATAGAGCCGCCCATAAAATCAAAATCCATAATAGCCGTTGCAACCTTGTGACCTTCAATTTCGCCAATACCGGCAATAACAGCATCATTAAGGTTTGTTTTTTCTTGAGCTTTTGCAAGCCTGTTTTTGTATGATTCTGTATCTACAAACTCAAGCGGATCTGTCGGTTTGATATTATCAAACAACTCTTCAAAAGAATTTTCATCAAAAAGTTGTTTTACACGTTTTCTGGCATTTATCCTGAAATGGTAATCACAAAGCGGACAAACCATATCATTCTTTGCCAAATCTTCTTTTAACAACTGAGCGTCGCAGTGAACACACTTAACCCACAAATCAGGGTTTTGTTCAACTTCCGCACGAGCCTCAAGCTCACGTCTTTTAATCTGAGCTTCTTTACGTTTTTCAAACCAATCTTGAATTGTCATAATATATATCCCTAATAAAATATCATCTGATTACTAATTAATTATACACGGAAAAAAGTTGAGTGCAAATAGTTAAGTTGTATGACTGTAGACATAAAAAAACCACTCCGTTCTGAGTGGGGCGTTTTCTGCATCCTAATGGTCTCTTTTAGTGTTTATTATTTAGGAGTTTATATGTTTTTGGGGTTAATGAATCTATTTATATTTAG
>ONYB01000046.1 GCA_900321895.1 uncultured Brachyspira sp. | reverse complement strand
TCAAGGCTCTCAGGATATTTTCAATCTGGCGGACAACTTTTCCGGTTTCTCTTGACATTACAAGGATTGAGAAAAAGTTTGCTTTACGTTTAGGGTTGAAGTGAAAAATATAGTTGCCTTTTGGTGATTCTGTCAGGGTTGTATTTTCGTCAGGAAAATCAAATTCCATACCGAATTTCGTTTCAAGCCAATCTTCGTAGGCATGTTCGTCAATAGCTTTTAGACCGACCGCAACAGCGTGTTTGCACCATTCTTCTTTAAGCGGACAGTTGCAACGGGCTTCTACTTTGTTTTTTTTGAAAATCAAGTCCGTGTTGTAGTGATCTTGAAAGTTTCCTTTAACTTTTCCCATGTAAAAGTTTTTCTCAGGATAAGTGTCAAACACCATATCCTTGAGATGATATTCATAACCTCTACGCCAGCTTCCTGCCGAGGCTCTATCTTTTATATACTTGTAATTAAATTCTTCAACACCCATTCGTTGGAGTATCTCTTTCTTTCCAAGAGGAGTTAATGCCCGATATAGATTTCTATCTATAAACCCTCTTGCTTATGATTATTACATAAATAATATAAAAATGCAAGGGGATGGAACGTGAAGAGTACTAATACCTTTACAAAAAGGTGAATAAGTGAATAAGTGAATTTGCCCTGACGGGCTTGTGAATAAGTTCAAATCTGGTGCTACGCACCAAAGCTATTTCTGTGCCTTTTTGGGGCATTTCATACTAAGCCGACACGAAATATTTTTGTTTGACCTCTATTCCAAAGATAGAGGAGACTTTTTTGATTTTGAGCGTAGCGAACGATAAGAACTTATTATCTTATTTACCTATTAACATATTTGCTGCTGATTACATCTGACCAATCAGGTGTTTGTGGTAGAAATATGCAAATAAAATTCCGAAAATTGCACCCATAATAACTTCTAAAGGTGTATGTCCGAGAAGTTCTTTAAGTTTTCCGCCTATAGCTTGGACATCGTGTTTGTAAAAATCATCCATCATTTTGTTCAGACAAGCCGCAGTTTTGCCTGCTGCACGACGAACTCCTGCAGCATCGTACATTGTGATAAGTGCAAATCCGAAAGATACCGCAAATACAAGAGAATCAAACCCCGCAATTAAGCCGATTGAGGTTGCAAGCCCCATTACACCCGCAGAGTGAGAACTCGGCATTCCGCCTGTCGTTGTAAAAATTTTGAAGTTAATTCTTTTGCTTTTTAGGGTAAAAATTATAAATTTAAGAACCTGTGCAAAAAACGCTGCCATAATTCCTGATGACAAAGCTTCGTATCCGTTGTTTGTGTAATTAATCATTTTCCTGCTCTCTTGTTTGCTTGTATCGGTAACTCAAACCGTGTTTCAATTCTACCATAATCAAAGGAACAATTCAACGGGTTAACAAAAACTTTACGAGATTAAAAAAGAGATGTATCAAATGACACATCTCCTTTAAACTTTTACCGTTGTTTACGAGCTAAAAACTATTTGCCGTTAACAATAGTTTTGAATTTTTTACCAGCTGAGAAAGCAGGAACTGTTTTAGCAGGGATTTTGATTTCCTTACCAGTTTGTGGGTTTCTACCTGTTCTAGCAGATCTTTTTCTAGCTTCAAATGTACCAAAACCAACCAAAGTTACTTTTTTGCCTTTAGCAACTGTTTTTTGTACAGTATCAACCCAAGCACTGAGAATTTCAGCAGCTTCTTTTTGTGTTACGTTAGCTTTTTTTGCAACTTCTTGTACTAATTCTTCTTTGTTCATAACAAAACTCCTTCTCTTATTTGTACTTTCTCATTATAGCGGAATATCAAATTTTAGCAAGCATTTTAACGAAAATTAACACTTTTCGCCTTCAAAAAACCCCTGTTTAATGTATTTAGATACAAAATTTAACCTAATTATGCCTTCGGTTTTTATTTTTTTTTAGTTTTTGGTACAATATTACAGTAATTGGTTTTATCACGAGAAACTTCAAGGGAATAAGAATGAAAGAAAGATTTATATTATTTAGCATAATTTTTGGGCTTGCCATTTTTAT
The DNA here is from genome assembly GCA_900321895.1 of uncultured Brachyspira sp. Classification (GTDB taxonomy): domain Bacteria; phylum Cyanobacteriota; class Vampirovibrionia; order Gastranaerophilales; family Gastranaerophilaceae; genus Scatousia. Next base: position 6,457 of record ONYB01000046.1, on the reverse strand, counting down.
ATATATTTTCCAAAGCTATTTTAATACAATTTGGGGCTTAGCTTTTTTATGCGTTTGTATGACGATATATGCGGGATTTACAAATCTTGCTTACAATTTAAAAAAAAGAAAGCTTAAAAAATATCCGCAAGTTATAAATGAAAACTATAAACCATTCGTAACAGTCATGATTCCTGCTCATAATGAAGAGTGCGTGATTTCGAATACTGTTGAAAATATATTGCAAATGACTTATGAAAATTTTGAAGTTATTGTAATTGATGACAGAAGTACTGATAATACAGCTTCTGTTATAAAAGATTTAGAAAAAAAACATGACAAAGTTAAGGCCCTTATTCGAGAAAAAGACGCTTTTCCGGGGAAATCCGCAGTTTTGAATGATGCATTCAAAATTGCTCGTGGTGATGCTGTTCTGGTGTTTGATGCGGATGCTACGGTTGAGCCTGACTTTTTGTCAAAACTTGTACCTGATTTAGAACCGAAAGATGTTGGTGCAGTTCAGGCAAGAAAAGTTATCAGAAACAAAAATCAAAACATTTTAACTCGTTGCCAAAATAATGAATATACAATGGATACATATTTTCAAGTCGGCAGAGATTCCGTCAAGGGTGCGGTTGAACTCCGTGGAAACGGTGAACTTATTAAAAGAGAAGCTATCGAGGACATTGGCGGTTGGAATAATTATACGATTGTTGATGATTTGGATATGTCAACAAGATTGCATATAAAAGGCTGGGATGTCCGCTATTGCATTGATGCGGTTGTATATGAAGAGGGTATTGCTTATCTTGCTCCGCTTTTCCGACAAAGACGACGTTGGCTGGAAGGTACTATTCGCCGTTATTTGGAATATTCAGGTGCTGCTCTTGTTTCTAAAAAAATGTCATTTCGTGCAAGATTAGATATGATGGCATATATTTCCGAATTTATTATGCCTTTGTGGTTTATTATCGAAATAATTATAAGAGCATTTAAGGTTTTTGCAAAAGATGCACCTCCTCACACTCTTTATTCTTCAATAATTATAGGAGTTGCAATCGGTATAGGATTTTTCCTTGCTGCAAGATATTCTCTCAGACGATATGATTTTATGCCAAGACTTGATGCTACGTTTGAGGCTTTGGAAACTTCCGTATATCTTTTCATAATATGGTTTCCGCTCGTGCTTTTTATCGGGTTTAAAATCTTGTTTATGAAGAAAGATATGAAATGGGGCAAAACGGCACACGGGCTTGTTATGGAAGAAGAGGCAAGCATAAAAGCCTTCATCAGACGAGAACTTGAAAAAACAAAAGGTTACACAAAAGAATATACAGAAAAATTAAAACAAATACTGGCTGAAAAAGGAGAAAAATAATGACAGAAACAGTTTTAGATGTGAAAAGTAAAATCAGAGAAGTTGCGGATTTTCCGAAAAAAGGTATACTTTTCAGAGATATTACAACAGCCCTCAACGACGCTGAAACCTTAAAAGTAATGATAGATTACCTTTGCGACCAATTCAAAGATGTAAAAATTGACTACATCGCAGGTATCGAAAGCCGCGGATTTATCTTTGGTATGCCAATGGCATATAAAATGAATGCAGGGTTTGTTCCGGTCAGAAAACCGAATAAATTACCTGCTGCGACTTATTCTCAAGAATATGCTCTTGAATACGGTACAGATAAAATTGAAATTCACCAAGACGCTTTTCCGAAAGGTGCTAATGTGTTAATCGTTGATGATTTACTTGCAACAGGCGGAACTGCGAATGCAGCTTGTAAGCTTATCAAAAAAGCAGGTGCAAACCTCGTTGGTATCGCTTTCTTAATCGAGCTTTGTGAATTAAATGGCAGAGAAAAATTAGGTGAGGATTGCGGAAGAGTTGTTTCTATGTTGAAATACTAAATTCGGCAATAAATCTCAAATATTAATAAAGACCTCAAGTTTAAACTTGGGGTCTTATGTAAAAAATTACTGTTAAAAAAATTTAAACATTACCTGTTGAACTGTTTCTGTCGTCCTCGAGCTGTTTGATATCAACATCACTATCATCGCCATAAGCTCTATTCATTACAGGCATGTCGATTTCTACGTTAACATCCGCATCAACCATTTCAATATCAGATTTTGCAAATTCCTTCGTCTTGCCGTCTTCCATTTTAACAGAAACAGTTCCGTTCAAGAACTGCAAGTAACAAACTTTACCCAAACCGTCAGGAGTCATTACGGATGAACCTACCGGAGGCATTCCTTTTGCGGCATCTATATAGTTTGAATATTCATAAGTCAGGCAACAAAGCAATCTCCCGCAAGTTCCCGAGATTTTTCCGGGAGCAATCGGCATTCCCTGATCTTTTGCAAGTTTTACGTTGATAGTCGCAAATTTTCTCAAAAATGAAGAACAGCAAAAAGGTCTGCCACAAAGTCCGACCCCATCAAGAATTGAGGTTTCGTCACGAACTCCGATGTGCCTCAAATCAATTCTCACTCTGGTGAAAACCTGCGTCAAATCCTTTAACAAAGCTCTGAAATCAACCCTTTCGGGAGCTGTATAGTAAAAAGTTATTTTTCTTCTGTCAAAGGTAATTCTACATTGAACCAAATTCATGTTCAACTTGTGCTGCTTTACGAGAGACTGACATTTGAAAAACGAGGTGACCTCCTCTTTTTTAATATCATCAAGAGTTTGCAGGTCACGTTGTGAACAGATTCTTTCCAAATTCAGCGGAGCCGGCTTGTTTTTAGAATGTTCCCAGATTTTTGCGATTTTTGGATTTACAAGTTCAACTTTTAGAGCTTCTTCTCCTTTTTCCGTACGGACGATTACAAGCTGACCTTCTTCTATGTGAATGCCTTCCGGAACATTCAGCGGGTAAAAAGTGTTTTTCAAATATCTGACGGCATATTTCATTTATACGTATCTCTCTTCCTCTTTCAGCTTTCTGTTCATCAATTTTGCAAGAAGTTCTTTTGGCGTGATGTCCGTATAAACTGCCTCGTAAATTGCATTTGAAACAGGAACTTCAATTCCGAGTTTTTTCGCAAGTTCACAGATTGCTTTTGAGGTTTTTACACCCTCTGCAACCGAGCCCAATTCCCTCAAAATATCATCAATCTTTTTGCCCTGACCGAGAAATTTCCCAACCGTGTAATTTCTTGACATTGGGCTTGAACATGTCGCAATCAAGTCGCCCATGCCGGAAAGTCCATATAAGGTAGACGGGTTTGCTCCAAGATTGATACTTACACGAACAATTTCTGCCATACCACGAGTTAACAAAGTGCCTGCACAGTTGTCACCCAACTGCATTTCGTGAGCAAAACCCGACGCAATAGCGATTACGTTTTTCAAACTTCCGCCAAGCTCAACCCCGATAACATCGCTGTTTGTGTACAATCTGAACCTGTTCGGAACATTGCAAGCCTTTTGTACAAACTCTGCAACTTTTATATCTTCACAAGCAACGCAAGCTGCAGTAGGTTTGCCGGCAAGAACTTCTTTTGCAAGAGTAGGCCCTGAAAGAATTGCAAGGGTTTGGTCAGGCAAAACATCTTTTATAACTTGACTCATTCTCATTAAAGACGGTAATTCGATACCTTTTGACGCATTAACAAGAATTTGTTCCGATTTAATCCCTGAAATTTTTAAATTTTCGCAAACACTTCTCGTACCTGATGTTGCAACTACATTTAAAATAATATCAGCACCGTTTATAGCTGCTTTTAAATCAGACGTAATTTCAACCTTGTCAGCAAGTTGTACTTCAAGAGGTTTTGAAGCATGTTTGTTTTTGATTAAATCTTCCGACAAATCCTGTTCTCTGCCCCAAACCGTGACTTCATCAAAATTATCCGTCAAAAGCCAAGCAAGCGTTAGCCCCCAGCATCCTGCACCTATTACCGTTAATTTCATATATTTCTCTCCCCTACACCGCAAGTTTTGTTTTGATTAATTTTCTCAAAACCCCGCCGTGTTTTCTTAATTCTAGTCTAGCTTCTTCCGCATCAAGTTTCATAATAATTGTAACTATTGCGGTTTTGATTTCCCAATCACATTTCAAAAGTGCCGCAAGTGCTTCACTGCATTGGACACCCGTAATTTGAGCCACTATTCTGATAGCTCTATCTTTTAGTTTTTCGTTATTTGCCTTCAAATCTATCATAAAGTTTTCGTAAGTTTTGCCGATTTTTATCATAGAACCTGTTGAAAGCATATTCAAAATCATCTTTTGAGCGGTTCCTGCTTTTAGTCTGCTAGAACCTGCAATAACTTCAGGCCCAACCTCTGCACAAATAACAAGCCCTGCTTCTTCTGCAATTCGTCCTTTAGAATTGCAAGTTATGCCGATTGTTTTTGCTCCGATTTCTTCAGCATAAGCCAAAACTCCGAGTAAATATTTAGGATTTCCGCTTGCGGAAATAACAACGGCGACATCGTTAGCGGTTAAGACTTCTGCATCCTTTTTACCTTGTTCAAAATTATCTTCAGCTCCTTCAACGGCAGTTCTAATTGCATTGTCGCCGCCTGCAATAATTCCCTGAACCATAGTTGGTTCCGTGCTGAAAGTCGGAGGACATTCTGACGCATCAAGGATTCCCAAACGTCCTGAAGTTCCCGCTCCAAAGTAGAATAATTTTCCACCCTTCAAAAATTGTTTTGCAATCAAGTCAATAGCTTGAGCAATCTCAGGTGTCGCATCTTCAACGGCAAGAGCAACGAGTTTGTCCTCTTCGTTCATTTTTCTAACCATGTCAATGGTTGATAAAATGTCAATGTCTTTCGTATTTTCGTTACGGTATTCGGTAATAGCCTCACTCATAGAACCCCCCTTTTTATAAACTCAACACTAAATTGTTTTTATTAAATTTGCCATTTCAATAGCGGATTTAGCAGCCTCAGCACCCTTGTTGCCTGCTTTTGTGCCTGCTCTTTCTATTGCTTGCTCAATATTGTCGGTCGTCAGAACTCCGAAGAGAACAGGAACTTCTGTTTGCAAGGCAACTTGGGCAATACCTTTTGTCAACTCTGCACAAACATAATCGTAATGAGAAGTTGAACCTTTTATAACAGCTCCAAGAGTAATAATTGCGTTGTATTTACCGGATTTTGCACATTTCAAAGCCAACAAAGGAATTTCAAAAGCTCCCGGAACTTTAACGATATCAATATTATTTTCATCAACACCGTGTCTTTTTAGTTCGTCAACAGCTCCTGCCAAGAGTTTAGAGCCGATGAAATCGTTAAATCTCGCAACAATTATACAAAATCTCTCATTGCTTGCAACCAGTTGCCCTTCAAAAGTTTTCATAAAAATTTCTCCTTAGTCCTGTATTTGACTATATTTTACTACATACAGGGCTATTTTACAAGGAGTGGAGTAAAAATCTTATAAAAAATATATAATGAAGTTAAAATCAGTAAAAATCCGCTTAATTTAAGCATAATGTCTGAAAGTTTGTAGAAGTTTTTCCAAGTTTTTAATTTAGAGGTTAAGACTCCTGCAAGTACAAGAATTAGCCCTTGTCCTAACGAAAATAAGAATAACATAATAACAGCTTGAATTAAACTTGCACTAAGAGAAGCGAATGCCATAATTGCCGCTAAAATCGGGGTAGAACACGGAGTTCCGGCAAGTGCAAAAAAACCGCCTAAAATAAACGGATAAAGAAAAGTTCCGGTTCCGTTATTTTTTGGCATCTCTTTTATCAAAAGCGGAATTTCAAAATCAAGAAATCCGACGAGTTTCAATCCCATAATCATCACAATACTTGCGATAATCAGGCTGAAATAAGCTCCGCCTACGGAAACAAATACTTTACCGGTGATTGCACACAGTATACCGATTATAGAGAATACGACTGCCGTACCCATAATAAAAAATATGAGTTGTGTAAATGTTTTGAAAGGTTTTTCTTCGGAATACCCGCCGACGTAGCCGATAATAATCGGTAGCATAGCTAATGAGCAAGGTGAAATAGAGGCGACAAGTCCGCCCAAAAACGAAAGCCCGAACAAAAGTATTATACTTGAATTACCGGTAAAGAGTTCGATATAATTTTCCATAATTTATTTTAAGCCCTCTAAATACATAATCATCTGTTCTTTAGGGATAGCACCCTCAATTCTTCTAACCTGTTTGCCGTTAGAATCAATCATAATAATTGTCGGAACAAGAGTTACGTTGTACTTCTTGATTTTGGCATTAGTAGAGGATTTGCCGTCCTGTACGGAGATTTCCTCAAGAACAATCCTATCTTTGTATTGCGGAAAGACCTCTTTCATAATTTTATTCATTTCCTGACAATCAAGACACATAGTTGATGTAAATTTAATAATTTGAGGTTTGTTTTGACCGGCATCGGCGACGTTAATCGGTTCGTTACCGGAATGTGTCATAAATAAGTATGCAACAAGCGGTAACAAAAGCACCAACAAAACGGTTATAATATTTTTTCTCATAAAAGCACTCCT
>ONYB01000070.1 GCA_900321895.1 uncultured Brachyspira sp. | reverse complement strand
GGCTTTAAGTCAACAGCACCCAACTTTAAGCAAACCTTTTTATTTTTTGCTTCCGGCATATCGAGAATTCTGCTCAACTCATAAATAATTTCAGATGTTTTCTTTGCATTTGCTAAATCAACGATAAAACCGTTTTCTATGTATCCCTTTTCCATATATTTCCTTCCTAAAAATCGGGCTATAATAAGAAGATACACAAAAAAAATTCTAACCGCAACGAATTATTGCAAATTGTAATGTTAATTTACGCAAGGACAGAAACTCGTTTTGAATCGAGCTTATTCGCCAAATCCTGTTTTGTAATCACTCCGTCCCCGTTGTGATCTAAACCGGAGTTTGCAGCATAAAATTTATCACCTCTGCGAGCAAGGACACTCTTTTTTGCATAAGCAGGAGTGAACACAAGTGCATACAAATCACCCGCAGATAACCTTGCATTTGCAGACATATATCGTTTTTTGCTCATCATAATACATTTTTCAACCAAATCCAGTTGTTGAACAGCAGACATATTCAAAATCTTCTGAGCCGTCAAATTCATACCGTAAGTGCGATTTAACGCTTTTATCGCAACCGTTGTAAACTGAATTAAACCGACAGCACTGATTGAGCGACTTTTAGCTTGCGGGTTTAAACTGGACTCCATATTCATCAAAGCAATCAAGTCATTGTAGTCACAATTCAAATGCTGTGCAACTTGTTTTGCTTTATTCACAAATTCTGCAGTCAGAGTTTTTGAACCAGTAGCAGAAAGATTTGCCGAAGGTTTTGCAATAGAAGGTTTTGACACAGTTGGCGTTGTGGATTGTGAAGGCATAGCCGTCGGCATCCATGCCGACAAGTTACCAAATCCGCTGTCCATTAAACCCATATTTATTCCACCGCCATAATTGCCATAGGATGAAATCGGAGTGGACGGAACAGAAAAATGGAATTGCGGAGCTGAAGGATTACCGTAACCTCCGTAACCGTTATACATTCCCCCACTTGTAAAACTGTTATAAGCGTCAAACATCGACGGAAAAAGTGACAATCCGTGCGTGTCTTTATCCATATAATAATTTATATTAGGCATCGGCAAATACGGCATGTTAAAAATTGACGGAGAATAAGTAGCATAAGAACCTGTATTCAAGTGAGAATAAAGTCCTTGGCTCATAAAATCATCCTTAAAAGAAAACGCACCGCAAAACGGATTCATCATCATATTACCTGCATAAGATGTGAACGGATTTGTCATTGCAGCAGTATTCAGATTATTCAGATTTAATCCGACTTCTTCAAACATGATCCTATTTCCCCTTATATATATAAAGTATTTTTTCACCCATGAATTGCATTCATGTAAAAAAATATTAAGAAATGTATATTATTAACTAATGTGAATTTTTATTTTATAGTATTATTATAAGTAGGATAAGAGAATATTATGTTTAATGAAACAAAAACACACGAAATTACAGTCGACGTAGTAATTTTAACCATTATTAACAATGCTATACAAGTTTTGTTGGTTAAAAGAATGAACGAGCCGTTCAAGGATAAATGGGCAATCCCCGGAGGATATGTACGATTATCCGAAAATCTTGATCAGGCAGCATTAAGAGTATTGAAAGAGCGTACAAATGTAGACAACATCTACCTTGAACAACTTTACACATTTGGAGATCCGCTTCGTCACCCGAATGCAAGGGTTATCACTTGTGCATACTTTGCACTCGTTCGTGCGGAAGATATCAAAATCGTTTCATCTCCGGAACTCGGTTGGCACAAAGTTTCCAACCTCCCGCCGCTCGCTTTCGACCACAAAGAAATTATCCAATATTCTCTTAAACGTACTCGAGAAAGACTTGAACTTTGTCCTGTATGTTATCAATTATTAAACGAAAAATTCACACTTACCGAAATGCAAAAATCTTACGAGTTAATCATGGAGAAAAAACTCGACAAAAGGAATTTCAGGAAAAAAGCACTTGCAACTCCGGGGCTCATCGAGCTTGATGAATACACAAAATCTTCATCTAAACGTCCCGCAAGACTTTACACTTTTGAAAACATTCAACTAAACTCCAAAAGAGCTCATTTCATTTCAAACAAGAAAAAGGAGAAAAAATAAAAAATGGTTACATTTATCTGGATACTTCAAATTATTTCTGCAATATTTTGTATAATTCTCGTACTTTTACATTCACCTAAAGGTGATGGAATTGCGGGGATTGGCGGAGCTTCTCAACTTTTCACCTCACAAAAAAGTGCAGAAAAAGGGTTGAATAAAGTTACCGCAATTTTTGCTGCAATCTTTGTTGTAACAACATTTTTACTCGGTTTTGGTATCATTAAATAACAACCGACGGAAGATTTTGTCATGAATATTCTTGTAACAGGAGCATCAAAAGGTATCGGCAGAGCCATTGCGAAAGAATTTCTTGGCTATGGTAAAGTTTTTGTTACCGGAAGAAATGAAGAAGACCTGAAAACTATTGGTGCAAAAGACTATTGCTTATGCGACCTTTCAAAAGATATCACACCGCTCGTCAAATTTATAAAAACCCATGACATAGATATTTTAATAAACAATGCAGGGGAATACATATACAGGGCAATAGATTTAGCCTCTTCGGATGAAACCGAAAGACTTTTTCGCACAAATCTGATTGCCCCGACAGAACTTATCACAGCCGCAGTTCCCCACATGAAAAAGGGAAAATGGGGGCGAATTATTAATATCGGCTCTATTTCCGGCATTATGGGGGAAGCCTACGCAAGCCTTTATTCTGCGTCAAAAGCCGGTTTAATGGGATTGACAAAAGCCTTAGCACTTGAACTTGCAGAACATAACATCACAGTCAACACAATCAACCCCGGTTGGGTTGAAACCGAACTCGGACTTGGTTCAATCGACGAGAGCGAATTTTCAAGAGAAGAAATAGTAGAATGCATCCCTCAAAAACGGTTTGTAAAACCCGAAGAAATTGCAAAACTATGCAAATACTTAGCCTCCGACGACGCAAAAGGCTTAACCGGTCAAGGGATTAACCTCTGTGCCGGACTGAGCGTTGGAATATAATTTAGTGAAATGTGATGGGAAATGTTATATTCCCCACTACTAAAACTTACCCCAACACAGCCTTCACGACTTTTTCTGCCGAAATCTTCAAGCAATCCAGCGTTTCACAAGTAGTTTGTCTATGTTCCCAAAGACAAGGTTTTATCGGACATTTATCATTTGCTTTTATCGCAACGACATTTTCAGATTGCGGAATTAACTTTTTATCATCAGTCGGCCCGAAAATCACATACGTTTTCGTTTTCATTGCGACAGCAACATGCAATGGTGCGGAATCAGAACAAATAAATTTTTCAGCCTTTCCGATAAGAACAGCCAAATCCTTCAAACTTTTCGTCTTTCCATAGTAATTTGAAAAATTCGGATTTTGAACATCAACACTCGAAAGAATTTCTGAAATTACTTCATCATCATCAGGGCCGCCGGCAAGCAGAACGTGCTTTCCATTATCCAACAAGAGTTTTATGACTTCTGCCCAAATCTTTGCCGTAATCGTTTTTATCATGCCTTTTTGGACACTCATTTTGCTTACCCCCGGATGAATTAAAACCGAGTTTTCAAATTTTTCCTGCATTTCAACATTAATTTCAGGAAGTTCCGTCTTGAAATTCGTCACAGGAGTAACCAAATCATGATACATCGCACAAGCATACTGGTTTTTATTCAAAGGAACTGCTTTTGTCAAAAGTTTTCTGCTCAAAGCACCTGTATCATATCCGTAACGTTCTTTTATCCCAGTCATTCGCAACAAAATGCTTATTAGCTTGTTTCCGCCCGAAGAAACAACCATATCAAAATGTTCCAAACGAGCTTGCAAAACCAGTTTTAGCAATTCAAAATATTTGTTTTTACCTTTTACATCAATCAAAAACAAATCATCTATAACATTCGTCAAATCCTTGACACTTTTGCTTCTCGGCTCTAATGCCAAAGTTATTTTAGAATTTGGAAATTCTTTTTTTAAAGAAATCAGAGTCGGAAGAAAAAATATTTCATCACCGATTCCGCCAAAATTTATCGCAAGTATTTTTTTCATCTTTTCCATAAACCTATTATATAAAAAAAAAGTTGCCTATCAAGTGAGGCAACATTTTTTATAAAAATTATCTATAATTATTAAACTGAAGCGGGTAATCATATTTTTCTTCATTTCCGCGAAGCATTTTAATAACCGCTTGCAAATCATCCTTATCCTTGCCGGAAACTCTCAACTTATCACCCTGAATTGATGTCTGCACCTTAATTTTAGAGTCCTTAATATCAGACGCAATCTTTTTGGCAAGTTCTTGAGAAAGACCTTTTTTAAGATTATAAACCTGACGAACCCTTCCGCCAAGAGCATTTTCAATACCTTGAGCATCCAAAATTCTTATGCTCAAACCTCGTTTAACCAATTTGGTTTGCAAAATATCATAAATATTTCGCAATTTCATCTCATCCGACGTCGTAATCGTAATAGATTTTTCTGCATCTAAATCTATTTCCGAATTTGAATCTTTCAAATCAAATCTAGAAGAAACATCACGCTTCACCTGATCAACAGCATTCACAAGCTCCTGTCTGTCAAACTCTGAAACAACATCAAAACTGCATTCTTTTGCCATAACATTACCCCTCTCTTTTTTACCTATAATAACACGAAAATGCAGGAATTTTCACTCCTGCATTAAAAACTTTTACGGTGATTTTTTAAACCAATTTCCAACAGCTTTAAATGGTTTTGCAATAACACTTCCGACTGACTTAAAACCTTTTCCAATCGTTTTACCGATACCCTTAAAGTTTATAAGTGCCAAAGCTCCGATTGCCAAAATTCCAAGCCCGACTTTTTTCAAAAGGCTAAAATCCTTCTTTTCTTTATCTTGCATTTTTTGAAATCTGTCATTATCAAGTTGTCCGGACATCGTAACTCCGCCAAGCATATTTGTTGCTCCGCCGTTGTAAAACGACCCCGGCATAACGGGCATAGGTTGCATAGATGCCGTCGCCAAGTCTTGATACATTATCGGGTTATAAAAATCGTCACCGCCAATTCCCATAGTTTTTCTCCAATTAACCACCTACTTATATAAAGTATTTTTAGGTGTAAAAATTGATTTTTTGTAAAGTTCTGTTAAGACATTTACTTTAAAAGGCGATAAGACGATAAATCTATTTAGTGAAATGTGAAAAGTAGAGGGATTTTTGCCACATTTAACAAATTGCACAACAAAAAACCGCCCCAAAGGAGCGGTTTTTATGTTTTTTTATTTTCTTTCAACTACTTTTTCAAGAAATCTGGGATTTCAATGTTAGTGAAGCTTGAAGAAACTTCAGGCATTGAACTTCTTTTTGGTTGAGAATTCATAGTTGAATTGCTTGTCTGATTAAACGAATTTGCGAAAAAGTCAGACGCACTCAACTGTTTAATTTCAGGTTTTTGAACGGTTTCCACCGGTTCATTTTTCAATTCAAAACCTGTTGCAATAACAGTAACTTGAATTTCATTAGAAATATTTTCATTTACTGCAGTACCGATAATAACAGTCGCATCATCCAAAACTGCATCATGAATAATATTTGCAGCATCTGTAATTTCGTGAAGTGTCATATCAGGGCCACCCGTAATATTAACGATTACACCGGAAGCACCATTGATAGAAGTTTCCAACAACTGTGAATTGATAGCGATTTCAGCAGCTTTAATAGCTCTGCCTTCACCTGTTGCACGACCGATACCCATAAGAGCGGAGCCTGATGCTTGCATAACGTTTTTAACATCAGCAAAGTCAACGTTGATTGTTCCGGGAACTGTAATGATATCAGAAATACCTTGAACACCTCTCAAGAGAACTTCATCAACAATGATAAATGATTCAGTCAATGAAACCTGTCTGTCAACAACCTGCAACATCTTGTCGTTAGGGATTACGATAACAGCATCAACAGCTTCTCTAAGTTTTTCAAGCCCTTGAACTGCTTGATTTTGTCTTTTACGACCTTCCCAAGAGAAAGGCTTTGTAACAACCGCAATAGTTAAAATTCCGAGTTCTTTAGCAATTTTAGCAACAACCGGAGCTGCTCCGGTACCTGTACCGCCACCCATTCCGGCAGTAATAAATACCATATCTGCACCGTCTAAAGCCTCCGTAATTTCTTGTTGAGCTTCTTCTGCTGCTTTTTCACCTACTGAAGGATTTCCACCTGCACCTAAACCTGCTGTAGATTTTGATCCTAATTGAATTTTGTTTTTTGTCTGACCAAATTCCAAAACTTGAAGGTCAGTATTCATCAACCAGAACTCAACACCTGACAAACCTGATTTAATCATTCGGTTAACAGCATTGCCGCCGCCACCACCGACACCGACAACTTTAATTTTTGTAGGGTTAATCATAGGACGTGGTGTTTGATCCTGACTTGGTGTTTCATCTTTCTTTGCGAAGATATCTGATACGAAATTTTCCACTATTTTTACCTCTTTATTGAATATTACTTATTTTTGTTTCATACGAACCCATTTTAGGGTCGCCCCAATTTTATAATAACATAGTATTTTAAATAGGGCAAAAGTACAATAATTTATGCAAGAATATGAACAAAAGTTAATAATTTTGTTTTCCATGCCCCTATTTAAAAATTTTGAAATGGAGAATTTTAGATTTTAGCGGGCGAAGTTCCCCAGTGGAGCTTGTCATTAAGAATTGAATAAAACTCCGAACCCTCCAAGAGCACAAGCTTTGCCATATATTCGGATTTTGAAATAATAATTTCGTTACAAAATTCAAAGCACTCCTGCCCGTCGGCGTACGAGCAATAAGACGCCTCGTCGTCGCTTACGCAAATCGTAATCACCTCATCAGCGGGAATTACAAGCGGTCTTGCGGTAAGGGTATGAGGACAAATCGGGACAATTACAAATGCCTCCAATTCCGGTGCAAGCACAGGACCGCCAGCAGAAAGTCCATATGCCGTAGAGCCCGTCGGGGTCGCAATTATAACCCCGTCAGCAAGATAATTACAGACGATTTTTCCGTTAATTTTCAATGAAAAACGAGAAGTTCTACCCCCTTTTGACCCCTTGACGACAAAATCATTCAATGCCAAAAACTCGCCACTCGAGAGCATCAATCGGTCTTCCACTTTATATTTACCGTTAAGAATTTTTTCAACCGAACTTTCTATTTCTTCTTTTGAAGACTGGGACAAAAACCCCAAACGACCAAGGTTTACCCCAAAAACAGGGGTATTAAATTTCGCATAAAACCGTGCAGATTTCAGGATTGTGCCATCTCCTCCGATAACAAAAACGAAATCATAGCCCGATTTGAGGTTATCGACATCCAAAACCGTCGATGAAATTCCGTTTTTCGTCAAAATCGACAACAACTTCTGCTGAACCTCACGTGCGTGTTCGATCTTCGGATTATAAGCGATAGCAAAATTCAAGTTTTTCATAAGATTATGATAGCACGAAAATTAATGTTAAAAAAGTGAATAGGCTAATAGGTAAATAAGTGGTGGAAAACCCTTCACTCATTACCAGCCACTTCATCCACATAAAAAAAACGACGTACTTTGCAGTTCGTCGTTGGAAAATTAATAGGAAAAAGGAAAAAGGGAAAGGAAATTTTGTTTTTTAATTGTGTTAGTAAGTTAGTAGGTAAATAAGTTAATAAGTGATTTTCGTTCGCTTCGCTCAATTTTTATTTGTAAAGGTCTTTTCACTCTTAACTTTTCACCTTTCACTCATTACCCGAATGTCTTGAATGTAGATTCAACGTTCTTTTCAATAACTTTTTGAACCGCATCCATTTCGGTTTGAATTGCGTCTTGTTCAGTATCAAGCTGTTTCAAACGTAATTCTAAGTTTTTATCTTCTGCCTGAACGATTTCGATTTGAGAGTTGATATCTTGAACTGATTGATCGTAGAGGTATTTTTCGTGTTCGTATTCGTTCATTGCATCTTGGTATTTTTCTTGGTCTGTTTCTGTTGACGTTGTGAGCGGATATTCAATCATTACACCGTTTGCATCAGGAATCCAGATTGAAATAAATCTGCCTGATGTATCTTTTTCAACTTTACAGTTTTGAATTGCCTTGAATTCTTGAACTTTTTGAGCTGAACCGATTGTGTAGCATTTGATGTTTGATTGAGATTGATCGTTGTTATCATACTGTGCATTTTGAACATCTGATTCTTTGTAGAAGTAAGGTGTATCTTTGCCTGTAGTAGTATCTGTTACGTATCGGATTAACCAATTTGTTGCTACACCGTTGTTGTATTTTTGGTCTAATAATTCTTTCCAAGCATTTTCTTCAATTTGCTTTTTCTTTTGTTCATCAGCATCCGTAATTGACGGATCAGGTGAACCCAAAACTCTCAAATCTTTTGCACCAACGGCATAAGATTGACCGCCGTTAACTCTGGTGATAATGCTTGATGATGCTGCAACAGGAACATAATCTTCCT
>ONYB01000028.1 GCA_900321895.1 uncultured Brachyspira sp. | reverse complement strand
GACTTACTCGTTTCAAGTTTACCGAACAAAAATACTTGAGGGTTTTTACGGATATTTTGGTGAACAATCTTATTTCCCCCAAAATGAAAAAGACCGAAATTGAGGAAACGGATTACAAAAAAATCACTGAGCTTGCGGAATATATTATTAATTCATCCTTGGAAAAACTTGGCATTTCAATACAAAACTCGGGCAAAATTAATGAAAAGCTTAAACAATACGAAAATTTAGTTTTCGTGTTGGAAACTTCTTGCGAAAAATTATTAGATAATAATATTAATTATGACGGTATTTTGGAGCTGCTTGGAAAAACCTGTGTCAAAAACCTTCAGTGGTTGAAGTCTTTGTCGTCTGATAGTGACCCTGTCGCCCTGCGAGAGTTACATTCTCTGAAATTTCCGATTTCCACAGTGCTTATTTGCGAAGGAATTACTGAAGAAACACTTTTGCCTGAATTTGCAAAACTTATGGATTTCGATTTTGACAAGAACGGAATTTTTATTCTATCGGCAGGTGGTAAAAATCAAGTAGTAAAAACTTTTTACAAACTCGTTGAATGTCTAAAACTCCCTATATTCGTGCTTTTGGATAAAGACGCAGAGGAAAATTACAGAGAAATTCTTCCGAAAATGAGAAAAATCGACAGAATTCACCTGATTGAGCATGGTGAATTTGAAGACATTTTGCCCGTAAAACTTCTTGAAAAAACTTTGTCCTTTGCCACAAAAAATATTTCAATAGCGGAGGAAGGCGAAATTCATGAAGGTGAAACCGTTGAATTTTTAACAGATTTCTTTAAACACAGAGGATTGCATGAATTTAAGAAAGCAAAATTTGCCCACATGGTGAAGGAAAATATTTCGTCAAAAGAGGATGTATCCGAGGAAATTAGTGAGATTTTGAAAGAACTCTTTACAATCATTAATTAATTATTAATAAAGTGTTTTTGAAAATTTATTTGGAGTAAAATGTAGTTACGTTAGAGATAAAAGAAAAGGAAATAAATTATGTGGGATTACTCCGAAAAAGTTATGGATCACTACAGAAACCCGAGAAATATCGGCAAAATTGATGACGCTGATGCTGTCGGCTCAGCTGGTTCTTTGACTTGTGGTGATCAGTTAAAAATATATTTGAAAATTAATAAAGACGGTGTTGTAACCGATGCAAAATTTCAAACCTTCGGTTGCGGTTCTGCCGTTGCAAGCTCAAGCATTTTGACCGAGATGATTATCGGCAAAACTGTTGACGAAGTTCGCAAAATTACAAACAAAGACATCGCAGACGAACTAGGCGGACTCCCTCCGGAAAAAATGCACTGTTCCGTAATGGGTTATGAAGCTCTGGAAGATGCCCTCAAAGGCTACGAAGGTTACAAAGATTTGGATGATATTAGGGCTGAAGAAGATAAAAAAGAAAAAATCGTATGCACTTGCTTCGGTGTAACTGAAAATTTAATCTGGGATGCAATTAAACAAAACGGTTTAAAAACTGTTGAAGAAGTTACAAATTACACAAAAGCGGGCGGTGCTTGCGGAAAATGTAAGAGTGCAATCCAAGATATTATTGACACTTATTATAAAAAAGAAGGCGAAAAGAAAGAAAAAGAACTTTCACCTGCTCAAAAGATTTTGAAAATCAATACGATTATTGAAAAGAAGATTTCCCCGGAACTTCAAAAAGACGGCGGAGACATTAATCTTGTTGATATCGACGGCAACAAGGTTTTCGTAAAACTCAGAGGAAAATGCTCAGGCTGTAAAAATTCAATGCTGACTTTGAAAGCTTTTGTTGAAAGCACATTGAAAGATGCCGTAAGTCCAGATATTGAAGTTGTGGAGGTTTAGCAAAAATGAGTAACTTAATTTATCTTGATAACAACGCAACTACAAAAGTTGACGAAAGAGTTTTGGAGTGTATGCTCCCATATTTGAAAGAGGAATATGCAAACCCTTCAAGCATGTATGAATTTGCCAAACGTCCTGCTCACGCAATTAAAGAGGCTCGTGGCAAGATGAAGGATTTCTTTAATGCCTCAAACGAAAAAGAAATAATTTTTACTTCATGCGGATCTGAGAGTGCAAACACCGCTATTCGAGGTGTTTTGAATATGGACAGAAGTAAAAAGCATATCATAACTTCAAAAGTTGAACATCCTTGCGTTTTGAATTTGTACCAAACTCTTGAAAAAGACGGTTATTCAGTCGATTATATCGGTGTAAATTCAAACG
>ONYB01000104.1 GCA_900321895.1 uncultured Brachyspira sp. | reverse complement strand
CTTCTTAGCGACATCAAAAATTATCGAGGTCTACATGAAAACAGATGAAATAGCTTCAAAATTTTTAGGAAAAAGAGTTAGCGGAAGCGAAACCTACGACCCGTCGCTTTTGGTCGTTGTGCCGAGGGCTGAAAATCGAAAACAGTATGACATAAAAAATGAGAAATTGCCTTTTGTGGGTGTTGATGTTTGGCACGCTTATGAATTTTCCACATTAACCGAAAGCGGACTTCCCGTAACTCGGGTTATGAAGATGAAATACTCTTGTGAGAATGAATTTTTGGTGGAATCAAAGTCACTCAAGTTGTATTTGAATTCTTTTAATATGTCACGCTTTGGCAAAAATACCGAAGATTGCCTTGAGGTCTGCAAAAATATTATTGAACGTGACTTGTCTGAAAAGCTTAAAACTCCTGTCACGATTTGCTTTTTGAGTTCTAATGTAGAAAAAGTCGAGATTTATCAAGATTTTAAAAATATTATGGATTTTGTTGACGAGAATGCCATCAAAATTGATAAATTTAAAGAAGCCCCTGAAGTTTTGGAGGTTGAAAAGAGTGCAGAAGTTGCCGAATACAGGTGGGCATTTGAGTCTTTGAGGTCAAATTGCAGGGTTACTCACCAGCCTGATTTTGGGGATGCGTTCATTTATTACAAGTCAAAAAAACATATCAAAGAGGAAAGTTTGGTCAAATATTTGAGTTCTTTCCGCTCGGAATTCCATTTCCACGAGGAGTGTTGTGAAATGATTTTTAAAAGGCTTTCAGATTTGCTTGAAGAGGGCGATGAACTTTTTGTAAGCATTTTGTACACAAGACGTGGCGGTATTGATATTTGCCCTTCTCGTTGGCGAAAAAATACGCAGGTTGCGGATGCTTTTAATTTGACTGATGTTACAAAATTTGCCAGAGGGTGTTTGAAACAGTAATGGAGAATAAGAAAATCGGAAATGCGGGCGAGGATTTGGCTTGCAGATACTTGGAAAAACGAGGTTACAAAATTCTTGAGCGGAATAAGCACTACTCAAGGTTTTGTGAAATCGATATTATTGCAGAATACAAAAATACACTTGTTTTTGTAGAGGTCAAGACCAGAACGACGAACGACTTTGGTACGCCGTTTGAGGCGATTACCAAATCAAAGTACGAAAACATCAAAAAGGGTATTCAATTCTACCTTCAAGAACACAAGTTCCAAAAATACCGCATTGACGTAATCGGCATTACTCTCAAACCCGAATTAAAAATCGAGCACTTGAAGAATGTGTAAATTAGCATAATTGAAAACGTTAGCTATTTTTCAACAGTAAGAAAGACTTCTGCAAGTTTGCCTTTGCCACGTTTGTCTTTGAATTCGATTTCCTTTTTTGTTTCTTCAGGGGTAAAATCTTCTTTTTGATAGTTAATCAAGAACTTCATAAATTCAGGACTGAACATTTATTCTCCTTTAAATTTCACACTACCTAATCAAACTGTTTATAACACACTTTTGTCTACATATATATAAAACCACAAATTTGAAAAATATTGCCATTTCTTAATAAAAATTTTACAATCATTAATAGTTATGTAAAGTATTTGATGATATAATTTTAGCATAGTTTTGTAAAGGGAAAGCTTATGAAACAATCGACAATTATTGATATTATTTCCCCGATTATGGCAGG
Organism: uncultured Brachyspira sp.; assembly: GCA_900321895.1. Classification (GTDB taxonomy): domain Bacteria; phylum Cyanobacteriota; class Vampirovibrionia; order Gastranaerophilales; family Gastranaerophilaceae; genus Scatousia. The sequence continues at coordinate 9,145 of ONYB01000104.1, read as the reverse complement.
GCCTTCAAGTTCGCATACGGCAGGTGCGATTAGGTTGGGACTTATGGCGAAAAATATTTACAACGGTAAGATTAAGTCTGTAACTTTTCGCCTTTATAACTCGTTTGCTTTGACGGGAAAAGGTCACGGAACTGACAAGGGACTGTTGGCAGGGCTTTTGGGGCTTGCTGTGGATGATAGCAGGATTAAAAATATTTTCAATTCCGATATTGCAAAACAGTTTGATTATAATTATGAATATGCCCAAGATTTTAACCGTCATCCGAATGCCGTTGATTTTACGATTGACGGTGAAAACGGCAGGATGATTATTTCCGGCGAATCGGTCGGGGCGGGTGAAATTGCTATCCGCAAGATTAACGATTTTACGGTAAAATTGACAGGCAAATACAATACTCTGCTTTTGATTTATAAAGATGTTCCGAATATGATTGCACGAGTTACAAATGCAATTCATATTAATATTGCCTCTCTCAACTGCGACAGATACGCAAAAGGTGAAGAAGCTTCAATGTCAATTTGCCTTGACGGAAGCGTGGACGACAAAGTTTTGGACTTTTTGAAAAATATCAAAAATGTCTATTTTGTAAGTTATATTAAAAAATTGGAAAGCTAAAATGGAAAAAACAATCTCAACTTTTGAAGAGCTAAAAAATATTTGTAACGGCATAACTGTTTATGAGGCTGCACAACTTAGAGAGGCGGAGCTCTCGGAAATTAGTGTTGCGGAATTTCGTTCAAAAGTCAAAAAAAGCCTTGACGCTATGAAGGAGGCTATTAAAAACGGTTTGAAGAGTCACGAGATGTCGATTAGCGGAATGTGCGGGGATGATTGCGAAAGGTTGCAGAAAAGATTTCTCCGACATCATGCCTTGTTAGGGAGACTCTTTGAAAAAATCACGACCTACGCTCTTGCAACGATTGAGGAAAACCTTAGAATGGGCAAAATTGTTGCTTGTCCGACTGCTGGCTCGTGTGCGATTGTTCCGTCCGTGCTCGTCGGGGTTAGCGAGGAATTGAAAATCTCAGAGGAAGACCAAATTAATGCACTTATTACGGCAGGTGAAGTCGGCAGAATTATCTCAAACAAGGTGGCATTAGCGGGAGCTGTTGCGGGTTGTCAGGCAGAATGCGGGGTTGCGTCTGCTATGAGTGCGGCAGCTTTGACACAGATGTTGGGCGGAAGTGTTGATGAAATTTTGAATGCAATGGCTTTGGCAATGAAAAATTTGTTGGGTTTAACTTGTGACCCTGTTTGCGGTTTGGTGGAAATTCCTTGTGTTAAAAGAAATCCGTTTTTGGCAATACATGCTGTGACGGCAAGCGAATTGGCACTTGCGGGAATTAAGTCAAAAATTCCGCCGGACGAAGTTATTGACGCCCTTGAGCAAACAGGAAAACTTATGTCGCCACTGTTGAAGGAAAGTTCACAAGGTGGGCTTGCCAAAACTAAAACTGCACTGGAATTGGAAAAAGAGTTTTTGCAATAAAACAAAAAGGTGTCTTGCGACACCTTCTTTCATACTTCCACTTTTAAATTTTATGATTATGATACTTGAATATCTTTTTCAAATCCGAACAACGAGCTGATTGATTCGTCGTCGTGAATTCTTGAAATTGCCTGACCCAACAACGGTGCTACTGAAAGCTGTTTGATATTTGGTGGCATTTTTTCCATTTCTAACGGTATTGTGTTTGTTACGATACATTCTTTGATTGGTGCGTTTGCAAGTCTTTCCACAGCCGGCCCTGAGAATACAGGGTGAGAGGCACAAACGTAAATTTCTTTTGCCCCTTCTTTTTTCAAAAGTTTTGAAGCTTCGCAAATTGTGCCTGCGGTGTCGATAATATCATCAAACATCACGCAAACCTTATCTTTTACATCTCCGATAACGTGAGAGGCGATAGCTTCGTTGTGTTTGTCACGACGTTTGTCGATGATTGCAAGTGAACAACCGATTTGTTTTGCAAAATATCTTGTTCTTTGCACTCCGCCTGTGTCAGGGCTGACCGCAACCATGTCATCAGAGTTGATGTTCAAGCTGTTAATGTAATTTACAAGGATAGGTGTTGCATAAATGTGATCGACAAGAATGTTGAAGAAACCTTGGATTTGTCCTGTATGCAAGTCCATTGCAAGAACTCTGTTTGCACCTGCCGTTGTGAGGAGGTCTGCAACGAGTTTTGCGGTAATTGCTTCACGTCCTGAAGTTTTTCTGTCCTGTCTTGCATAACCGTAGTACGGAATTACTGCTGTGATTGATTTTGCACTGGCTCTTTTGAACGCATCAATAATAATCAAAAGTTCCATAAGGTTTTCGTTTACAGGGTTGCAAAGCGGTTGGATAATGAAAACATCATCCCCTCTGACACTTTCTTTTACCTGAACATAAATTTCACCGTCGGCAAAGTTTTTGATAACCATAGGACCGACTGTTGTGCCTAGGTAATCTGCGATTTCCTGAGCGAGTTTCGGGTTTGAACGTCCTGCAAATAACTTGATATCGTGTGTCGGGTTGATTGCACGCTCAAGCTGCGGAAAAGCCATTTCTAAAACCATTGATTTTTTATCCTTTCTATTACTCAACGCATTGTTATTATAATCCTTGCGAATTTAAATTACAACATGTTCTTTAAGTTATGTAATATTAGTTTGCATTTGGTATAAAATCACTGAAAAATATTTTTTGCCATTTTCTACATCATTTGGAGGAGATTGTGAAGTAATGTTTAAAGTTTGGATTTTCTTTGTCGTTATAAAAAATATAAGATATGAGGGCCATTTTTCATGGTTTTTCATAACTCCTCCCCAAGTCTGGTAGCCGTTCTTATTCCAAAGACGGCTTTTTTTTATGCTATTGCAAGCCTTGTAAAAAATTGCTATAATCAAGTTATGAACAGTAGCGAACAAAATTATGAAGATTTTATCTCGACAGTCAGTCACGAATTGAGAACTCCGCTGACTTCTATCCGTGGGTTTTCGCAAACCATGCTTGCATCGTGGGACAAGCTCGATGATGACAGTAAAAAGAAGTTTTTGAAAATTATTGAAGAGCAGTCAAATCGTTTGATAAAACTCGTTGAAAACATGCTCTCGGTTACAAAACTCCAGAGTGTAAACGAAAATTTTATCTATAAGCAAACTGATGTTTCGCCGATTATTAATATGGTGGTTTCGATTGTGAAAAATCAGTACAAAGATAAAAGTTTTGAGGTAAAAATCGATCCGACAACTCCGCAAATTCTTGTGGACAGGGACAGATTTCAGCAGATTATGACAAACTTAATCGAGAATGCGGCGAAATATTCTGACGACAATTCTACGATAAAAATTTCGACAAATTTTTGTCAAAATTGTGAATTTGTTTCAATAAAAGTTTCTGATACGGGTGTCGGAATTGACGAAAAAGATTACGACAAAATTTTTACAAAATTTTCAAGAATTGACAGCCCTTTGACAAGAAAAGTTCAGGGAAGCGGGCTCGGGCTGTATATTACAAAGAATTTGACGGAAAAAATGGGTGGAAAAATTTCCGTAAAATCCGAGGGCAAAATCACAACTTTTGAAATTTTGATGCCTGTGTTTAATCCCGAAACTCAAGCGAGGGAAAAATGCAGACAGTAACTTTGATTATCGACAAAAGACGGGAACTTTCCGTAAAGTATAAAAAGTTGTTGGAGAATGATTATTCAAAAGTGATAATTTCCAAAAATTTGCTTACGGCTTTGAAAATCATTCAAGATACCGAGCCCGATTTGATTTTGATTTCGGACAGTATCGACAGTGATTTGGCGGATTATTGTAAAAAAATCAGGGCACTGACGTACAATATGCGTCCCGTAATTGTTGCGTTGTCAAAGTCATCCGAGGCTGCGGACAGGATTAAGGCTCTTGATAGCGGTGCGGATGATTTTATCAGTGAACCCGTAAACAACGACGAATTTGCGATGAGGGTGAAGGCTCATTTGAGGCGTGAATTTGAAACCAATTTGGATAACAAAAGTTTTTTACCGAACAAAAAATATTCAAAAAGAGCACTGAAAAGGACGCTTTCCGCAGAGCATGACTGGGCGGCATTGTATATTTCCATTGAAAATTTTCAAAACTACAAAGAAACTTATTCAGAGCTTGCGTCGGATAAATTGTTGAAAACTTATGCAGCGATAATTACCTCAACCCTCAACGGTAATGACTATCTCGGAAGTGTGGGTGACAGTTCTTTTCTCGTTATTACAAACACATTTAAGGCGGAAAAAATCGCGAAATTTTTGATTTTCGGATTTGATATGGTTGTGAAAAAATTCTATTCGCAAACGGATTTGGAAAGAGGCTACGTCATGACTCACGGGGATGAACAAGAAGGTCGTCGAATTGGCTTTATGTATACAGTGATTGGAATTGTGACCTCAGAAACCAAAAAATTTAAAAATGTTGGCGAGGTTATGAGTTCGCTTTCAAACATTCATTCGCTTGCTAAAAACGGGTCAAAATCGGCTTATATGATGGATAGGGCAAAAATCTCCGCAGAAAATTCGGTTTTGGAAAAAAGATACAACGATAAAATTTTGATTATTGAAAATGACGAATCCATGATACTTTTGTTGTCGACAATTTTGAACATGCAGGGGTACAAGGTTGAGTCGATAAACGGTTACGACGAGGGGTATTTTACATCTCAAGTTCCTGCCGTTGTGATAATTGATGCGGGCAGTGATGAGAACGGAAAAGGTTTGGATGTTTGCCGACTTATGAAGAAAGATGCGGCGTTTGAAAATACAAGATTTATTGTGACTTCAATTTTCCATAATAAAGAGAAGGTTTTGAATGCGGGAGCGGATTTGTACTTGCCGAAACCTTATGAAATGTCGGATATTCTCAAGTGGGTAGAACGATTTGTGAATGAAGTAAATGAATAAAATAAACAAAAGCGTAAGACAAAAATGCCTTACGCCTGTCGGGGTGATTAGTTCAGGTTATTTTTCATAATTTGCTCGTAAATTTTGTCGATTTTATCTTTCATTTCAGAGAACTGTTCTTTCAGGTCATGAAAACTGTTTATTGTGACAAATCTTTCTTCGACATCTTCTATAATTTCGCGGTGTTTTCGTTCCAACTGTTCAGGAGTAACAACTATTTTGTGTTGGATTAAAAAAATCATTACCGCGATGAGTATCGGTGAATATTGTATAAATTGTTCCATAATTTTTCCTTTCTACAGGCTTATAGGCCAGTAAAAATCTACGAGATAGGAGGCTGCATCCATTGGGTGTGTTAAAAATTTTAATTCTTTAGATTGTTTTATTTGCTGATATGTCGGAACATCTATTTTTGATGTTCCTTCGATGTATTTGAGGTTGTAAATGTTGTAGAGAAGTTTTTCGCATTTTTTGTCAACAAAAAGGCAAATATCTCCGTTTGCATTCCTAATTTTTGCGTTAAATGCGGCAATTCTTGTTTTTATTGGTGGGTTGTATGCCTTAATTCGGATTTCTGCATCATATCCATATTGTAAAAGTTTCTTTTTTATAATGACATAGTTTGTGTATTCGCTCGTGCAACTTCGGTTATCACCGGAAGCGTCGCCGTTTACGATAATTTTACCTTTATGATTTGGGTATCGTCTGCAAAATTCTTCTACTGCACGTGCGGTGGTCGTGTTCTCCATTGCAATTTCGTCAAAATAAAAAACTTTATCTTCTGTTTTGTGGGCAAAAACCCAACACATCGGATCGACGTTAAAGTCGCATGAAATGTGTAAATCCATTTCCGGCTGATAAGAAATTTTCTTGATGTTGGCATCGCTAAAATCTTTTATTACGAGATTATTGTTGACATGCCCGTTTTGAGCAAGCACGAATATGTTGTAATATTCTTCGTCGTATACTTTTTTTAATTCGTCGCAAAACCCTTTTGGCAGATATATATTTTGGGTTGTCGGAGCCGAAATCAGTCTGTAATTTACTGCCGGATTTTCGACAAAAGTTTTGTAAACCCAACCTCTGTGCATTTCGGGATTTGTGTGTCCGAAAATTCTGTAGGTAAAATTTTTCCATTCTTTTTTAGGTTTTTGCCTCATTCTGGACAAAAGCACCTTGAAGGTGTCGTATGGAATATCAGACATTTCTTCGATTTCGACAAAGCCGAGGTTTAAGGATTTTAATTTGTTCGGTTCATCAAAATGGCGAAAAAGAATTTCGGAGCCGTTTTTGAAAGTTAATTTTTGCAAAGAGGCAGACCATTCATAGTCTACCCCTTCTTGAAAATTAATGTGTTCAAGGTGTTCAAAATAAGTTTGCAGGGTTGTGTCACGCACTAGAGTGTAGGTTTGAGCTCCTACAAGCCCTCTTATGCCCGCATATTTTAGGGCAAGTAAAATTCCCAAAAGGGAGCCCGCAAAAGTTTTGCCCGAACCGTAACCGCCCTGATAAACCGCAACATCCATACTGTAATCGTGCGGAATTTCCAAAAATTCCCGTTGTGCTTTTAATAATTTGTATAGCATGTGAATCCCTTTTTATCGCCGAAGTTATTTGCTGTTTAGTAAAAAGTTTTCAGAATTTTCTATTCCGTATTGTTCAAGTGCAAATTTAAAACATTCAAGCCAGTCAATTTTTTCGGAAATTGTTTGAATTTGGGCAAAAGATTTTACGACTTCAAACATTTCTTTCAATCGCATTTTTCTTTCAAAACTTGCTTTTCTGTCGCCGTAGCGGTAGATGTAATTTGCGTTTCGGACGTTGTCGTCAATCTTTTCGTAAACAGTTTTTCCGTGGTTGTTAAATCGGATGAGTTCGTCTCCGAGTTTGAAATTTGAAATTATTTCGGCGGTTTTTTCGACCATAGGAATAATGATTTTTCTGTTGATTGAATCTAAAATCATATTCAATCGGGCTTCTTGACCATTGACCGAATAGTTCAACTCGGTTGCCGTACGCTCCGAGGCTTGAAGATTTCCTGCCATATTTTTGAAAATGCCGGTTGCACTTTCGATTGTGGATTTGAAATAATTCAAAAAATCCCAACCTTGCATAGCTTTGTCAAAACTCAACGGTGACGGAGCTGTTGTCATAAGAGCCGCATCATATTCGATAATCTTTCCGGGGCGAACATCTTGCTGACCTTTAAAACATCCTTTAGGGGCAAGGTATGGCGGGTTCATCATTAGGGCAAGTGCATCAATTTGTTTGTTCAGGATTGTGGATGAGAGTTCATTTAGAATAAGAGCAACTCGTAGTGGAGAAATTCCTCTTCCTGTTGAAGGGTTTTCAATAATGTTTGCGTGAATAAACGGATTTATTACAAAAGGATTTGCTTCAAGCCTGATGATTTCTCTCCTGCCAGCAACTGTTACAAGCCTGTTTTTCAAAACTGTGCCATCCGTGAGTTCAATATCTCCCCAATATTCCAAAATCTCAAGTCTGTTTCCTTCGTAACCTTGTTCTTCGTCTTGTCTGTGTTTTCTTTTTGCCACCACTCCTTTCAGCTTTTCCAGTTTTTCTTTTGTCAAAAAGTTGTTTGATTTGTCGCAAAAAATATCGTCCAAAGTCCTGAAGGTGCGATAAATTTTCGGGCATAACTCCCAGTTGTCTTTTGAGGTTTTGTCAAAAACAAAATCTTCGGGTTTGATGTATTTGATTTTTGCGTTGTCGTAAACAACTTTGTCTTCTAACACAAAATTTTGTCCGCCGAGATTGAACATTTGCTCCTCCGGAGTTTTTGCTCGACGAACTTGTTTTATACGAGTTTCCCAGCCTACAAATAATGTGCATTCTCCGGTTTCAACAATACTGTCAACAATTTTTTCAAATTCGTTTTCAATATTCATAGCCTCAAATGTGTTTACGAGCATGGCTTTTTGGCGATTGGCAAATTCTTGGGTTTGGGGAGTTGTACCTTCTACGTCGAACATTGCACTAGGGTTTGAGTATAGATTTTCCATAAGATGTGATTTTAGAGTTTGGGCAAGTTCGTAAATATCAGGCAGTTCAATTCTGCTGTTCCAACCGTTTTGTCCCTGAAGATGTGAATTGTAGATTGCATTTTTAACAAGAGTAATGTCTGTAAGTTGTTGATTTCGGATTGTGTTAAAATCATCGTATTTTTGACAAATGTCGCTTAATAGTGTTATTTCATCTTCCGGTTTTATTTGTGTTGTTAAATTTTCGTTTTCTATAATCATTTTTTACCTTTCTTTTAATATTGAATAAACCTCTATGTCTTGTAATTTACCGTTTTTGACTGTTTCTGCAATTAGTGTTGCCTCTTTTTTGAAATTTATTTTTTTTAATAACGGTTTTACTCGAAAATTTTGAGGATAGATTAATGCTTTGAGTTTTTTTAGTTTTAGTTTATGGAAACAAAAATTTAAAAATTTTTGAGCCGTAAGATATGTAAAATTTCCCCAATATTTTTTGGAAAGACAGGCTGTAATTTCAGCACTGTGCAGGATTTTAGAATTTCCTACAAAATTATCGAGGTATACAAATCCTGCAAAATTTTGAGTTTTCGGGTCGAGAATTTCAAAAAAATATGGCGATAGTTTATTAATTGTTTTTAGTAAATGTAGAAGATTTGTTTCGTTGTTTTGGGCGAAGTCGTCATCAATAAAATTTGCATATTTTCGGTAGAGTAAATAAAGCGTTAAGAGGTTTTCAGTATTAATAAAAATCTTTTTCTCAAGGTCGATAATTATCGGTTTAAACCTTTTCATTTATGGTGACCTTTTCAAATTTTACATAAGCGTCATCTGTCGCAAATGAGGTGGTTTTGCCACGCAACATTTTTTCTCTTACCGAATTTTGTATTCCGAGAAGTGCTTCTGCTTGAAGTCCGCTTATGAGGGTTTGAATTTTCGTTTTTTTGTTGAAAATTTTGAAAACAGATTCTTTAGAAAAAATCAATTCGGAAGGAACTTTTGAAATGTCGCAAATCGTGACTTGTTGCGGTTTTAGATTTTCTTTTCCCTGTGCTTCTTTGAATTCTTTTTCGATTTTGACCTTAATTAAATCGTCCAAAGACGCATTGTTTAAAAGCATTTGTTCAATATCTTCATCTTTTTCTTTCATAAAAATCTCCTTAAATTTTGTTGTCGTCGAGGTTTGAAATGGTGATAATTTTCACTGCATGCAGATTTTCATCACTTTT
>ONYB01000048.1 GCA_900321895.1 uncultured Brachyspira sp. | reverse complement strand
GCATCGACAGAAAGACTTATCGCCTTATTTGTGCTGAAATAATCGTCCGAATTTACAAAAACAATATATTTTCCGTTTGCCCTTTTTACACCCTTGTTAAACGCGTCATAAACCCCATTATCAGGTTCTGAAAAAACTTTTAAATGCGGATAACTTTGCAAAAGCTCTAAGGTTCCGTCACTTGAAGCACCGTCAATAATTATATGCTCAAAGTTTTCATAATCTTGGTTTTGCACACTCTCTATACTTTGGATTAATGTTTCTTTTCTACCGTATTTTATACAATTAAAAGTAATTGTAATTACTGTTACTAAAGGTTTTATCATCGCAGTCAAAACTTTACCACAAAAATTTTTGCATTACAAAGTTTTGTGAAAACATTTACAATAATTCTTTTTTCTTTTATTATGTGTTTGTTATGAACAAAAATGATAAAATTTTTGTCGCAGGGCATAGAGGTCTTGTCGGCAGTGCTATAAAAAGAGAGTTAGAAAAAAAAGGGTATACAAATATTGTAACAAGAACCCACAAAGAACTTGACCTTACGGACTCAAAGGCCGTCAGTGAATTTTTTGAAGCAGAAAAGCCTGATTACGTAATACTTTCGGCAGCAAAAGTCGGCGGAATTCAAGGCAACAACACATTCCCCGTTGAATTTTTCACCGAAAACATGAAAATTCAATTAAACGTAATTACAAATGCATTCAAACAAAATGTAAAAAAACTTCTCTTCCTCGGCTCAAGCTGTATTTATCCAAAAAACGCACCACAACCGATGAAAGAAGAATATCTGCTCTCCTCCAAGCTTGAAAAAACCAACGAAATGTATGCACTCGCAAAGATTTCGGGACTAAAACTTTGTGCCTCATACAATCGAGAATACAACACAGACTACATCTCGGTTATGCCTTGCAACCTCTACGGATTGAACGACAATTACGACACAAAAAATGCTCACGTTCTACCAATGCTTGTCAGACGTTTTCACGAGGCAAAAGAAGCAGGATTAAAAGAAGTAACCGTTTGGGGTACAGGCACTCCGCTTCGAGAATTTATGTATGCAGGTGATTTGGCAAAAGCCGTTGTCTATCTTATGGAAAACAAATCCGCAAAAGAAATCGGTGAATTTATAAACATCGGAACAGGCACGGAAGTAACTATTTTGGAACTTGCTCAAATGATTAAAAAAATCGTCGGATTTGAAGGCGAACTCGTCTTTGACAAATCAAAACCTGACGGTACAATGAGAAAATTAATGGATGTTTCAAGAATAAACAACCTCGGATGGAAAGCCGAAACATCACTTGAAGAAGGCATCAAAATCGTCTACAACGACTTTTTGACAGGTGGAAATATTAGGAAATAATTTGTAATGAAAAAAATTTTAATAACAGGTATTGCAGGCTTTGTCGCAAAACATTTTGTTGAATATTTACAAAAAAATAATCTCGAATACGAAGTTCTCGGACTCGATATTCTTGACGATTACGAAATTAATTACCAATATGCAAAATATAAAAAAATTGACCTGACAGACAGGGCTTTAATTCAAGAAGTTTTGGATAACTTTAAACCCGACTACATCTTGCACTTAGCCTCAGTAAGTTCTGTTTCCGTAAGCTGGCAAAAACCAGTTCAAAGTTTTGTCAATAACACAAATATTTTCTTGAACATCGTAGAAAGTATTCGAGAACTCGGGCTAAAAACAAGAATTCTATCCGTCGGCTCATCTGAAGAATACGGCAACTACCCTGCCGACAAAATGCCACTCAAAGAAAATTACGAACTGTTTCCGTGCAACCCGTATGCCGTCGCAAGAGTAAGCCAAGAAATGCTCTCAAAGCTCTATGCCAACAGCTACAATGTTGACATCGTCATGACCCGTTCCTTCAACCATATCGGGCCTCGCCAAAAAGAAGTTTTCGTAATTCCGTCATTCATAAGACAATTAATCAACATAAAAAATGACCCGACAAACAACGAAATAAAAGTCGGAAATATCGAAATCACAAGAGATTTTCTCGACGTACGAGATGTCGTAGACGCATATTACAAAATCCTCACACAAGGCAAAAAAGGAGAAATATACAACGTCTGCTCCGGCAACGGGATTAAACTCAAAGAAATTATTGAAACTGTTTCAAAAATTCTGAATATATCACCGAAAATCACCGTCGACGAAAACAGAATTCGACCTGCCGACAACCTGATAATCATCGGTGACAATTCAAAATTAAAATCCGAACTAAACTGGAACCCTACTTATAGTTTGGAAAACACATTAAAAGATATGATTAATTACATGGGAGAAAATTAGTGTCTGATAAAAAAATAAATTTGGTTTTTGATGTAACATTGTTGATTCTCAACAGACATAAAAATGCTTTTCGTTCAGGAATTTATTTCACCGCGGTCAATGTCCTTGACGAATTTTATAAAAACCCTAATATCAAAATGTCGTTTTATTGTAACAAAAAATTAATTCCTGCAATAAAAGAAACAGAATTTTTGAAAAAATACGACTGTCCCATTATTAATTTTGATGATATGTCAAAAGATGATTGGACTTATGTTCATCTAAAAGAAAAACGGAATGAATACAAACAACAAAAAAAATCTTTACAAAAAAATCTTTTAACAATCCAACAACTTTTGTTTTCCCTAAAAATGAAACTTTTTGGGAACAAAAAAATCAATTTAGACAAATATAAAAATTGTAATGTATTTTTCTCACCTTGTTACCAACTGCCACCTGAAATAAAAACAATTAAACATCTAAAAAAATATACTATCATATACGACACCATACCATTAATTTTACCGGAATATTTTGATGATGTTCAGCGGGGGAATTCGTGGTTTTTAAGAATGGTTAAAGACACAAACAAAGAGGATTTTTATTTTTCGATATCAGAAGCTACAAAACGAGATTTCATCAAATATGTTCCGACAATCGATCCCG
>ONYB01000022.1 GCA_900321895.1 uncultured Brachyspira sp. | reverse complement strand
CCCTGAAATCCTGCAACAACAATAATTTTGCCCTCTGCAAGATTTTTTTTGAGCTTGTCTGTTTTTATGTCGACAATTCTTGCTTTTGAATGAACGTTTTCGGTAAAAATACCGATTTGCATAGCGTTAAAGCTTACTGCATCATAACCGGCAGCTTCAATCGCCATTGCTAAAAGTGCAATCGAAACACCTTCACCTGTTGAAAGGAGCATGTCCATTTCACGCCCCGACGGGTTAGGGTTGATATCTTTCGCCATTTTTACAAGATAATCCGTTGTGTGCCCCATAGCCGAAACTACCACGACTACGTCATTTCCGTTTTTCTTTTCCCTGATAACGTTTTGGGCTACACGCTTTATTTTTTCGGTATCTGCAACCGATGTTCCGCCAAATTTTTGTACTATTACTTTTCGCACATCATATCCTTTTTTACAACTTATTCAACATGTCGGACAATTCACTCTTTTCGTTCGGGTATTTGAAATCATCACTGTTTATTGAAACAATCTTGTCTGCAATCGCAAGTGTTTCTTTCACATTATATTCACAAACATTCTCTTTGACAAGTATGTAACCGACATAAAATAATTTATTTAATATTTCTGTATTATTCTCGTTACCACGGAGTATTTTTCTCAATTTTCTCTGGCAATCCGCATACTCGCCTTTTGAAATCAAAAAGTCTGCATAATCGAGGTATGTCGGGATATGAGAAGGGTTTTCTCTTGCAGATTTTTCAAAATACTCTTTTGCCAAAACCTCGTTATCCAAAGCCTGATAAGATTTTGCGATATAATAAAGCAATTTACTGTCGTAACTTTCGGTTTTCAAAACATTTTTGAAACAGTCTACAGCGTTTGAATAATTTCCGCTGTGATATTCTGCAAAACCGAAAGCTTTTTGTGAAAGATAATATTTTTTATCTTCTTCTGATAAGGAATTTAAAATTTCAAAAGCTCCGTCGACTTCACCCCGAAAGGCAAGACACAACGCCATGCCAGCCTTTGCTTCCATTCTGTCAGGCGAAACAGAAAGAACTTTTTGAAACTTTTCTTGAGCTTCATCATATTTTTCAAATACCTGTAATGCAGTACCCCATTCACGATACAACTCTTCATTTATTAATTCTTTTTGAAAAGCTTGATTGTATGCAGCAAGTGAATTCTTTTCATCTTTCAATTTGTAATAAATTTCGCCAAGTAAAACGTAAGCCGGTAACATCATTGAATTGTAAGTCAAAGCCTTTTTCGCATAATGAATAGCTCCTTCAAAATCTTCTTTTAAATACTTCAAATGAGCGTATTCGTAGGTGTTTGATTCGTTCGGGCTGACACTTGCCAAAAACTTCAACTTCATCTCGGCATCGTCATACTGCCCTGTTTTAATCTCAACAATCGCAGACAAAAGCATTGCCATAAAGTTGTATTTGTCTATTTTTGATGCCTGAACAAATTTTTCGTGAGCCTCATTCAACTTTTTCAACTTCAAAAGCGACATGCCCCAACCTGTGTAAACATCTGTGTTCAGGGGTGTAATTTTGTTTGCGTTTTCAAAACATTCCGCAGCCTCTTCGGCAAAATTTACGCTTACCAAAACAAAACCCAACTGACGCCAAATATCCTTGTCATGCGGATTAATTTTGGCAGCTTTTTTGTAAGCAACAATCGCATCGCTTTTTCTGCCCGTTTTTTCTGCAACTATTCCGAGATATTTGTAGACCAGTGCGTCCTCTTGCGGAAGATTAAGTGCCGAATTAAGAACATTTTCCGCCTCCTTCAAATATCCGCCCTCAATGAGCTTTTTGGCACGGTTTACGTAAGCCAACGACGGCAAAGACTGGATTACGGTATCTTTTTTATACTTGTCAATCGAGCCGTCCATTTTTCGTATTTTTTTTAATATCGTTTCTAACCAATCAAACAATCTGCTACCTCTCTAAAAGCACCGTCACCACCGTCGTTCTCCGTAATCTGAATACCTTCTGCGGATTTCAGTTTTTCAACGGCATGCGGTACTGTTATCTTGTATTTTGCAAAATTCAAACATTCTAAATCGTTCACGTCGTCCCCGATATAAACATATTCCTCCTGCGAAAGCGAATATTTTTCAATCAAAGATTTCAAAACATCAATTTTTATTCTGATATCTTGATGAATTTCTTCAATCTTGAACTTTTTCGCAAGTGTTTCGATTGCAGAATTTTTCTCACCCGAGATTATCGCAATCTGAAAATCGTTCTTTCTCAACAGGTGAACCCCCATAATATCTTTAAAATTAAGCTTTCTGCTCATTGTAAAATCTTCGTTTATGTAAACGCAATTATCGGTCAAAACCCCGTCAAAATCTGTCACAACCATTTTTATCGTATTCGGAAGCTGAAGTTTTCCCATAACATTTCCTTTTTAAGTATTAACATAACGCAAAAAGTCTGATATAATTATAACATAAAATTCAATAAAAAAGGTTAAATTATGCTCTGGTATTTAATAAATCTCGGAATAATTTGTGTATTTATAATGTTATTTTTGATTACACGTCAAACAAACAAGCGTTGGTCAAAGATTAACGACTATCTAGGAACAGTCACAAACACCGTTAATTCAATCCGTTACGGTAATCTTTCGACAAAAATCGAAAAACTTGAGCACCCAACTTACCAAAACGTTACGGACAGTATTAACCGAATGGTGGAAACCCTCAACGACCGTGAAAAAATGATTATTGAATATCAAGCAGAACTCATGCGTCAAAACAAACTGCTGGAATCCGTCATTAATTCACTTTCCGACGGAATTTTAATCGTAAACGAACACCTGCACATTTTGAGGGCAACTCCGCAAATTTCAAGCTGGTTCGGCATCAAAGGGCATGACATTATTGGTAAAAATATTCTCGACTTCATTCAATTTGCAGACGGAAAATTTAACCTCGAAAGGCTCAACAGCAGAGATATTTTTATCAAACACACACCAACAAATAATTTTACAATCAGTTCAATAAGACTTTCTTTGGACGACAACAAAAAACGCTACGTTCTTATTATAAAAGATGTCACAAACGAGCGGGAAATTGAAACTCTTAAAGAGGATTTTGTGGCAACTCTTACCCATGATTTAAAAGTTCCAATCGTTGCGGAAGCTAACATCTTAAACTTCTTGTTGGAAGGCAAATTCGGTGAAATTAACGACAAACAAAAAGTTGCACTCAAAAATATGAAATCCTCCAACAAAGAACTTATCGAACTTGTGCAAATAGTTTTGGAAACCTACAAAATTAACGAAAACGGTATCAAACTCCTCAAAGAAAATATTAAGCTCAACGGTTTTATCGAAAAAATTATAAACGACGTAACCCCGATTGCGGCAATGCAAGCGGGCGTAAAGGTTCACTTTGCACCGCAAAGAGATATAAAAGTTACGGCAGACCCTATACAACTGGAAAGGGTTATCAAAAACCTTATAAACAACGCAATATCGCACAGCAATACTAAAAAAGATATTGATATCAAAACCGGTGAAATCCCCGGATTTATAACAATTTCCGTGATAGATTACGGGCAAGGTATTTCGCAAAAAGAACTCGGCTTAATTTTTAATAAATACTATTCTGCGGCAAAAAAATTCCGCAAAATCGGCACAGGTTTGGGCCTGTATTTGTCACAACAAATAATTCGCTCTCACGGCGGTGAAATCACCGTAAAAAGTGAAGAAAATGTTCGTACGGAATTTTGCATTAAAATTCCGACTTAAAATTATAATTTATATCTTAAAACGGAATCTGTACCCTGCGAAGAAATAAAAAGCAAACTTCCTTTTACGTATAAGCAATACGGCTTTTTCACGTTAGAAATTAATGCGGAAATCGTGCCGGCTGAAGTGATTTTTAAAACATTATCCGCATTATAATTAGCGACGTATAAATTTCCTTGGGAGTCCATCGCAAGCCCGATTGGGCCGTTAATTCGAGAATCTTTTACATAAAGTTTTTTTTCACCGGACGGAGATATTTTATAAATCGCATTATCTGCAAACGCAGCTATATAAAGGTTTCCGTTGACATCTGAGGTGATGCCTGTCGGGCTTCCGAGATTAGAATAAACTCCGTTTGTTTGAGGAATTATTGTTGCAGCTTTTTTCGCAGCCTGATCTTGAGCTCTCAAGGTTTGCATATCCGTATTCATCGCATTAGCAAGTTGTTGAGCTTTTGAATAAACCAAACTTGACGGAGGTATTATCGTAAGATATTTTTTTGCAGCATCAGTTTTGCCAAGCTTAAAACTCAAATTTGCAGCTTTAAAAACAGATTCATAATCCGACGGGTTTCTAACGATAATTTGTTTAAAAACCGTAAGTGCTGCATCATCTTGTTTCATATATTCTAAAATCGAGCCGAGATTATAATATGCATCCGTATAATTGGGATCGATAGCGATAGCCTGTTTAAACGCAGACATAGCTGCCTCATAGCGACCAAGTTTGTAATAATCCACCCCTTGATTATATTGTAATTTCGCCTCGGTAGAAACCTCAGCCGCAAAGGCAAACCCTGCGGCTGAAGTTATTAATAATAAAGTGATTAATATTTTTTTCATAAAAACTAGATTTCGTCCAATTCCTTAATTAACTTTTCATTCTTATGAGCAAAGTCTTTTCCTCTTGCTATTATAGCAAGTTTAAGGATATTGGCAAGATCTATTGTTTCCATAGCCAAGAAATTATCAGGCAATCTCAAACTCCAGTTGGCCTCGCCGGAAGTTCCCGGTCTGTTGTAAACGTCATAGATTTTGAAATAATCCGTAAAGAAAATTTGGATATTTTCAGCTTTTGACGCAAACATTTCCACTAATTTTGTTTGAGCTAAAAATTCTGCATTTTTCGTTAATTCAACAATCAACTTATCTTTGTCGTCCCAATCCGGAAAATCCAAATCTTCGACAAGATTTTTCACGTGCAAATATCCTTCGTGAGTGTTAATCATTGAATCTGCCCACATTTTAATAGGTTCATTGTCGTGAGTTCCGACCATAGCCCAACATTTTGAAGTGATATTTTTACATCTGTAAGGGTGTTCAGGTTTTTCCGGAACAACAAATTGAGTCAACTTCATGCCCTGCAATTTGTATTCTTTCATAACCTCAGCAACAGGATTGGTCAATGTTCCCAAATCTTCACAAACGATTGCGTTTTTGTCCAAACCTTCTTCTTCGGCAGCCGCAATAACCACTTTTTCAATTAATCTGCCATACAACTTGATTTGTTTTTTAGATAAAGTTTTGACACGTTTTTCTTTATCCGCCTCAAGTTCCATATCCAAATCATCAAGTGACGGAATTGCGTATTTTTTCAATTCAGGGTGTTCCGGAGAAGAATACAATCTGCCTGCCCCCTGTTCAATTCTCGGTTTTTTACCTGCTTTATAAACCCAAGGATCAATCAGACCTACAATGTGGTCTATTCTTACACCTCCAGGGTTTTCTTTGAACATCTTCTTGAAGAGGTTTTTCATCAAAATTCCGCCTTCATCTAAAGAACCGTCAGCCTTGAAAAGTTTTTCAGGATCCATTACAGGGAACCCCCATGCCTGACCGTCTTTTGAGAAGTAATCCGGAGGGCAGCCGAGCATCCAACCTTCCAAAAATAAAGACTGATAAGCCCAAGTGTCACGGTCAGAGAATGCAACCTGTCTGTCTGCAATCATTTTGATGTGATTTTTCTTTGCATAATTTAGTGTTTCTTTAGTTTGTTTTTCTAATACAAACTGAATAAACTTATAACATTCTATATCATCAGCATATTTTTTAGAAATCTCATCAATACGTTTTCCGAACTCCAATTTTTGTTCAATAGATTTCGGGTTAAAAAGGTTTTTGTCGGTATCGGAATTCCACAAAGGCCAATAATCGTTTCCATGTTCAATCGAAAGAGCTTCGTATAGGCTGTCTTTGTCTAACCAGTAATCATTTTCGCGTTTAAAAATTTCAAATTCTTTATTCAACTTCTTGTCGTTAAGGTTTTTAAAATTAGTCCAAACTTCTTGTAGAGCAACATTTTGCTTTTTGTAAATATAAGAATAAGCGGTTCTGTTGTTTTCTTTGTTCGGATTTCCATTAACAATTTCGTTGTACGTTTCAACAGAAAGCAGGTAATGCCATTCTTTTTCTGTAAGCTGTTTCAAATCGATAAACAGTGGATTTCCGGAGAAAATTGTTCCGGTATAAGGTGATGCGTCGCAACCCTTAGTTTTGCCGGCAGGCCCGAGCTGAATAGAGTTAAAAACTCCGGAACAGAAATCGATAACTTCTTTTCCGCCGTTTGAGTTTACAGTACCAAACCCTGTATTTTCACCGGCAGCAGCAGGAAAACTTCCACAGTGCATAATGAACGCAAAGTTCTTTTTACCCAAAGTTTTCAAAGCTTTTTGAATAGTTTTAGTTGCATTTTTTTCTAATGTGCAAACCATTTAATATACCCCTTTCCCTTAAAATAAAAAATCTATAACACTTATATAAAAATGCTAACATAAACAAAACACAGTGCAAGACAAATGTCTTTATTATAACGAGAAAGTTACTTATTTACTTGTTAGCTTATTCATACATTTGCGTCCAAAGCTTATTTGTGTTACGCTTTGGGAAAAACAGTTAGGGAGAAAAATATGAAAGAAAGTTATTTTCCTCAGGAAATAGAAAAAAAATGGCAAAAAGTTTGGGAAGATACTGGAGCATTCAAAACTCCTGATATCAGCGACAAACCGAAATACTTTGCATTGTCAATGTTTCCGTACCCATCAGGCAAGCTCCACATGGGACACGTCAGAAACTACACAATTACAGACGTAATTGCCAGATTTAAAAAAGCACAAGGCTTTAACGTCTTGCACCCGATGGGTTGGGACAGTTTCGGACTTCCGGCAGAAAACGCAGCAATGAAACACGGCGTTGACCCTGAAAAATGGACGGTCGAAAACATTGCCTATATGACAAAACAACTAAAAAAACTCGGTCTTTCTTACGACTGGAATAGAGAAGTTACTACTTGCAAACCTGATTATTACAAATGGACACAGTGGCTATTCTTGCAACTCTACAAAAAAGGACTTGTTTATAAAAAAGAAGCTGCCGTAAACTGGTGTAGCGAATGTGCAACTGTTCTTGCAAACGAACAAGTTATCGACGGCAAATGTTGGAGATGTGATCACGAAGTTGAAAAAAAATATCTTTCTCAGTGGTTTGTAAAGATTACCGATTATGCGGAAGTCCTTTTAGAAGATTTGGACAAACTCGAAGGTTGGGGCGACAATGTAAAAACAATGCAGGCTAACTGGATTGGCAAATCACACGGTGCAATTTTCAAATTCCCTGTTGTTGATGCTCCAAACGGCGAAAAAATAGAAGTTCCGGTTTATACAACAAGACCTGACACTGTTCACGGGATTACTTATCTCGTCGTAGCTCCTGAATACAAGGATATTGAAAAATTAACAACACCTGAAAACAAGGCTTGTGTTGAAGAATATCGGGCAAATGCTCGCAAAATGACCGAAATCGAAAGACTTTCGACAGATAGAGTAAAAACAGGTGTTCCTCTTGGAACTCACTGCATTAACCCGTTCAACGGCGAAAAATTCCCGCTATGGACTGCGGATTATGCACTCGTTGAATACGGAACAGGTGCTGTAATGGCAGTTCCGACGCATGATACAAGAGATTTTGCATTCGCTAAAAAATATAACTTGCCATTAAAAGTTGTCATTAAACCTGAAGGCAAAGATTTGAATACAGCCGAAATGCAAGAGGCTTATACTGAAGCAGGTATTTTGACAAATTCCAACGAATTTGACGGAATGAAAAACGAGGAAGCAAAAAAAGCAATCACCGAAAAAGCCGTAAAAGAAGGTTTTGGGGAATTTAAGACCCAATACAGACTTCGTGACTGGTTGATTTCTCGTCAAAGATACTGGGGAGCTCCTATCCCTGTTGTTTATTGCGAAAAATGCGGTATTCAACCGGTTCCGGAAGATCAACTTCCTGTATTATTACCGAAAGATGTTGATTTCAGCGTTGTCGGCAAATCACCGATTACGACGTCAAAAACCTTTATGGAAACGACTTGTCCATGCTGTGGAGGAAAAGCTAAACGTGAAACCGACACAATGGATACTTTTATTTGTTCAAGCTGGTATTATTTAAGATATTCAGACCCGAAAAACGATAAATTACCGTTTGCAAAAGACAAAGTTAACCATTGGTTGCCTGTTGACCAATATGTTGGCGGTATTGAACACGCAATTCTTCACTTACTATATTCAAGATTTTTCACAAAAGCGTTGCGAGATATCGGCTTGTTAGACTTTGACGAACCTTTCAAAAATCTCTTGACACAAGGTATGGTTTTGAAAGACGGTTCAAAAATGTCAAAATCTAAAGGCAACACGGTTGATCCTGACGAAATCTTTGAAAATTACGGGGCTGATACCGCAAGATTGTTTATCTTGTCAGATTCACCGCCGGCAAGAGATTTCGACTGGTCAGACGCAGGTGTTGAAGGTTGCTACAAGTTTTTGAACAGAGTTTGGAGGCTTGTTGCGGGCAACGCAGAAAACATTTCTCTTGAAAAAGCGTTAAACTTCAAACACAACGGTTCACTCAAGAAGGAAAACGATGACTTGGTACGTGTTGTACACATGGCAATTAAAGATATCACAAACGATATTTCAAACGACTTCCAATTCAACACGGTTATCTCTAAGTATCGCGAGTTGACCAACGCAATTTATGACTGGTGCGGCAAAAAATCTCAATTTGACGACGAGGATAAAGAAGTCCTAAGCTTTGCAATTATTTCATTACTGAAATTGATGTCACCGGTTGCCGTTCACTTGACGGAAGAGGCATGGCACGATTTGGGCGGAACAACTTCAATCCACGAAGAACCTTGGTGCGAATGGGACGAAAACCTTGCTAAGGCAAGCTCAATAACCTTAATTGTTCAGGTTAACGGGAAACTCAAGGACAAAATTGAGGCTGACGAAGGCCTTTCACAAGATGAGTTGAAAGAGTTGGCATTGAACAGTCCGAAAGTTAAGGAACTGACCGCCGGCAAAACAATAGTCAAAACGATTGTAGTCCCGAAAAAATTGGTTAATATCGTAGTTAAATAGTTGAAAAGAGGAGTTGAAAAGCTCCTCTTTTTTTAATAATAGACCTTGACTAAATGAGGCAAGGTCTATTGTTTTAACTATTTTTCAGGAGGTGGTGGCGGGGGAAAATCTCCGCCGTCAGGATTGTGCCTGAATGGAGGCGGGAACGGTGGTTTTAAATCGTTTCCGTGTTGTTTTTTGAAGTTCTTTTCAAAATTTTTTCTGCCTTCTTCTTTCATTTTTTGCAATTCTTTTAGTTGTTTTTTCGTAAGAATAGCTTCAAATTCTTTCATATTTTGCATTCTCAATTCATGAGCTTTTTTATTTAACTCGCGAAGTTCTCCACGAAGTTTGTCAATTTTTACAGTTTTTTCTTCTGCTTTCAAATTCGTTGCCATTCTAACAGTTCTTATTTCTTCGTGCTTAATACGAATTTGCTCCATAATCGGCTTCATTTGTTCGTGTCCTTTTTCACGAATAGCCTTGGCTTTAGCTTTTTGAGCATCTGTAAGTTTCAAACGTTTTTCGAATTCAGCCTTTTTGAAATCCGGTCCTTTAGGCGGTCTTTGCATACTTAACGGAGGTTGTTTTTCACAACATTTAGACCTTGGAACAGAAGCTTTTGTCGGCACGGAAGAATTTGCCGCATAGCATTGAGAACTTAATGCCAAAGCTAAAATTCCAGCTAAAATTAAAGTTTTTTTCATAGAACATTTCCTTTCTTTTATAACAAATCGCTTAATTTATTCGCTAATTCTTTTTTTGCATTATAAAGTCTTGATTTTATCGTACCCACAGGGCATTTGAGTTTTTTTGCACATTCTTCGTATGTATAACCGTAGATTTCAACATAAATTACAACATCTCTGAATTTCGGTTTTAATTCTTCAACAGCTTTTAAAATTCTTTTTTGCCTGTCGCCTTGAATAAGTTTTAGTTCGGGTGAAGATTTTTTGTCTTTGATATTCTCAAAAGTTTTGTCCACTTCTGTTGTAAGTTGTTCTTTACGATTATAAGCAAGTTTGAGATAATCTTTTGACACATTCTTTGCAATCGTGTTTACCCAGCCCTTAAAACTCCCTTTTTCTGTGTATTTATCTGAATTTTTCCATACTTTCAAATAAACTTCCTGCTCAAGATCCTCATTTTCGCTCTTGGTAATCATTTTTATAATATTTTTAACATTCTCTCTGTTTATTTTTATAATCTCTTTAAAATTCATTAATCCACCATAATTAAACCGTACGAGTCTACCGGAAATCCGTAATCTTCACTGCTTAAAGTTTGTCCGTAGTGAAGAATATCTGATACGTCTTGATTAAAGTTTATAATGCCCAATAATGTGCCACTCATCAAAAGAGCTAGCATTGCACAAGCAAATTTTGCTTTCGCCGTTGATCTTCTTTTTTTTATCAACTCAAATTTAACTTCTTGCAAAAGTTTTGAAACTTTATCCATTTTTTCTTGTTCTTTTTGACATTCTTCGCAATCTTTGAGATGACTTTTTAAATATTCTTCATCTGAAAATGTGAATAATGCTTCATATTTGGTACATTTATCTTTCATTTTTTTTTCCTCTATACTAATATAACGAATGGAGATGCCAAAATGTTCATTTTTTACTTTTTTTGTAATAAATCATAACATTTTAGTCAAATTTAACAAAAAAAAATCTTCACAAGATTTAAAAGCTTGGGAAAAAACATGTCAATTATAAACAGTATCAAAGAAACATGTCGTTCACTCGGCAAGAACAACAAACCGACTTACGTCGTAATGGCGATTGCCGCAGTAAAAGGGATTTGCCGACCTGCATTTACAATGATGGACAAGACGGAGGACCCCAAGACAAAAAAATATACAGCTTTAAGAGAAGGCTTGACGGAAGCAATAGCAATTCCCGCATATTGGGGTTGCGGTGAACTCGCTGCGAAATTGGCAAATCACGTTTTTAAAGATGAAGCTCTTGCCAAAAGAGCAGAAAAGAATTTGATGTTTTTAGGGGTTTGCACTGCAGCATTAGTCGTAATTCCGGGACTTTGTTCAGCAGTTATTAAACCGATTATGGATAAATTGGGATTGAAAGCTCCTGTAAAAGGGGAAAAGCCTCAACAACAGGTTCAACAACCGGAACAGGCACAAGCAGTTTTAAATACTCCGCAACAGTTCAAAAAACCGATACAACAAAAAGATGTTTACAAACCGACGATGAACGGATATATGGCAAGACCGAATATGAGCGGTCTTAGGGTAGGTGGATTATGATTAACGGAATAAGTAATCTTTTATCAAGTTCACAACTTGCAAACATTGCACAAAATACGACTCAATCCGTTGCAATCGAAACAACCCTCAAATCTATCGGTCGTCCTGGGTTCATCTTGGTTGATAAAGATATTGATGCCGACACAAAACAATATGCTGCAGCAAAAGAATTTTTGTATCAGGCAACATGCCTCGGTATTTATATGGCTTTAATTGTGCCGATTTTCAAAAAAGGCGGATTTAAGTTAGCGAAAAATCACATCTTCAAAAACACAGAAGGATTTGAACATTTTGAAAACGTAAAAGAATATATGCACTACCGCAAACTTGCAAGCAATCCTTCCGTCAAAAACAGATTAAGCACTTTAGACAAAGAAATTTATTCTGAAAATATTCTTGTAAAAGACAAATATGACGACACTTTACGGAAAGAACTTGAAAAAGAAAAACCGAATAAATTTGATTCTGTAAAGGGTGCTGTCGAATTGAGCAATATTATCGGCTCGGTTCTTGGTTTGGCAATTTTAGCCCCGCAAGTGAGCCACGCTTTTATTCACCCTGCTCTTAAATTTTTGGGATTAGAGGACAAAAACAAAAAGAACAACACCCAACAAGCCCAACAAATAGCAAAGCCTCAACAAAACTCGCCCAAACAGCAATTAAACAAGATTGTTTAAATATTCAACAGAACGATTTACAATAAGTTCAGCTTTCAATTTCTTATTTTTACGCTCTTTTTTCGGAAGCTCAACGGGTGTCACAATTCCCCAATTTGAATTTATCGGCTGAAATTTGTCATGCTCAACATCCGTGATATATTGAGTCAAAGCCCCAAGCATTGTTTCTTTCGGCAAAACAAGCAGAGGTTTGTTTTCAAGATAATTTACCATATTAATTCCCGCCAAAAGCCCTGACGCTATAGATTCGGTATAACCTTCCGTTCCTGTGATTTGCCCCGCAAAGAAAAGATTTTCTCGTTTTCTTGTTTGAAGTGACGGGTTAAGAAGTTTTGGCGAATTTATAAATGTATTTCTGTGCATAACCCCATAACGAACAATGTTAACGTTTTCAAGCCCCGGAATTGATTGTAACAACTCTTTTTGAGCCCCCCACTTAAGATTTGTTTGAAAACCGACAAGATTGAAGAGCGTTTTTGCAGAATTGTCTTGTCTGAGCTGAACAACTGCATAATTTTCAATCCCCGTTCTTTTGTCCACAAGTCCGACAGGTTTCATCGGACCGAAACGAAGGGTATCCACCCCACGTGAAGCCAAAACCTCTATCGGCAAACAACTTTCAAAAAATTTAGCATTCTTCTCGAATTCCTTCAACTCAATTTTCGGAGCATTTGTCAAAATCTCATAAAATTTCGCATATTCTTCCTTATTCATCGGACAATTTATATAAGAAGCTTCCCCTTTATCATAACGACTTGCCCAAAAGGCTTTATCAAAATTTATACTGTCTTTTTCAACAATCGGAGCGATTGCGTCAAAAAAGTGAAGATGTTCATTTTGAGTAAATTCTTTTATTGACTCCGATAATTTATCAGAAGTCAAAGGCCCGGATGCGATAATCACATTTCCGTCCGGAATTTCTGCGATTTCTTCTCTGATAACTTCAATATTATCGTTATTTTCAATTTTCTCGGTAACGGTTTGAGAAAACAATTCTCTATCAATCGCCAAAGCACTGCCGGCAGGAACAGCACAAGCTCTCGCAATTTTTATAAGTTCACCGCCCAAAAGCTCCATTTCTTTTTTCAAAAGCCCTGAAGCGTTAGTACAATCCGCAGCCCCAAGACTGTTTGAGCAAACAAATTCCGCAAACTTGTCAGTCTTATGAGCTCCCGTCGTTTTTACGGGACGCATTTCGTATAATTTTACTTTAATTCCTCTTGTTGCAAGTTGCAAAGCGGCTTCACTGCCCGCCAAACCTGCACCGATAACTTTTACTTCCATAAAATCATTATGACACAAACAAAACTTATTTGTACGGTCATACCTTATCGACGGATGTTAAAAATTTTTAACTATATTAAGTTTAATTTTGAGTTTAAGGAGGATTTGCCATGAAAAATTTTTATCTGATATTTTTTGCACTATTGTTGAGTGTAAACACTTGTTTTGCAACGAGATACGTCACCCAAAACAACATTACCCCCAATTACAACCCCAATATTTACAACCAAAACTACTATGACGCAAGCGGATTTAACCGACTTTCTCAATTTGAGCAATCTTTTTATGGCAGAACTTATTCAAATCAAAACCCGAACACAAGATTAAGCAGATTAGAAAGAAGTGTTTTTAACAGAACTTATTCAAATTTGCCGTTTGACGAGAGAATGAATAATTTAATCATAAACTACAACAACAATTACAACAGCAATTATTCAAAAGTTTCTTCAAAATCGAGAAAAATTAACAATTTTATGAACGGTTTGAGCAACATGTTTTACGGAATGCCAACAGGCATGACCCCTCAAATACAACCAAGTTACGGGATTGACCCTAACTGGGGCAGGCAAAACCAATACTACGGGCGTGACGGTTGGAGAATTAACAACGAAAGCATCGGAAGCGGCATGGGTGTAAAAATTCTTGACTAATTAAAAAAAATCATTAAATATATCATACGTTTAGATGGTTGAAACCTTGGTAAAATAAGTCATAATAACACCAAGAAAGTGTAGTCTAAAATGCCTTTTCGATACAGATTGCAAAAAGTCCTTGATTTCCGTGAACGAAAAAAAGAAGAACAGGCTCAAGTTGTTCAAAAAGCAAAACAAGCCGTTTGGGAAGCGGAAGAAAATATCCGAAAAAACAACGAAGAAATTGAGGCAACAAAATTCAATATGCGACACGCCGACCCTATGATGTATGAAACTTATGACAAATACCTCATTCATCTTTGGGAAAAGGCAAAACAGCTTGAACAGGTCAGGATTGAAAAACAACAAATTCTTGATATGGAAAAAGCTAAATTAATAAAACTGGAACAAGCCGTAAAGGTTCTCGAAAAACATAAAGAGAAACAGCGAGAAATCTTCAAGGCAGAAGAAAAGGCAGCAGAACTCAAGCAATACTCAGAACTCGGTGTTACAAGATACTACAGGCAAAACCTCGAAAGACAAGAAGAGGAAGAAAAAGAAATCTTAAAACAACTGGAAGCACTGGAGGCAGGATTATAAAATGAATATAGAAACAACAAAAACTTCATCAGCAGCAACAGCAATCCTTAGCAGCAACGAAATGGGTAGCACTCTGTCTGTTCAAAATATGAAAAGTTCTCAGAGCAAATCCTCTTTTCAGGAACAGCTGAAATCTGCGTCAAAAGAAGAAACCCAAAAATCTCAAGAAGCCGAAGCTCAAAAGCAGGAAGAAAACAAAAAAACAGCAGAAGCTCAAGCTTCTCAAAAAGCAGAAAAGAAAGCAGCGAAAGAAACCGCAAAAGCTCAAAAAGAAGAGGCAAAACAAACCGAACAGGCGGAGCAAAATTCTCAAACTCAACAGCTTAACGGTGAAATTTCAGTTGTCGCAAATGGAGAAAACGATGCATTTTCTATGCTTTCCGACCAAGTAAAAAGTTTTGTTTTGAAAAATGGCGGTCAATTTAATTTGAACAATATAAACTTAATGACAGCAACAACAAGAGCAGAAATTTCAAACATTCAACCTGCTGTTGATTACACATCAATCCAAATGAGCGATACCGACGCATTATTTTTCTCAAACCTTGTAAAAAATACCGATATGTCTATGCAAAGTATCGCCTCAGAATTTCAAAAAACGTTGTCAAATGGAATTGTTTTGCAAGCTCAATCCTCAGCAAAAGCAACAGCAGCACTAATTACGGCACTACAAGAATCCGCAAAAACAAATCAACCGTTCAGAATAGATTTTGATAAAGATGTATCAGTGATTTTGCAAGTCGGCAAAGACGGCAACATTAACGCAAACTTTATCCCGGGCGACAAAGCGGTTGAAGCATATTTGAGAAATAACATAGACTTTTTGAAACAAAGATTTAACGAAGAAAACATTGCCTATGGAGATTTAAATTACTCAAAATCTCGACAGGACAAAGAAGGCAATCAGCAGCGACGAAAGGAGCAAAACAATGAATGATTCCTTTACAACGGCACTAAACACTCAAAAATCAACCCAGAACTGGATGGATGTCATTGCTGACAACATGACGAACATCTACACTCCGGGGTTTAGAGAAAAGCAAGTAAACTTCAAAACCTTTTTAGGCGGAGCAATAGCTGACGACTACGACAAAAAACTCGGGCAAGGTAAATCAACCCCCGGTACGGCAGAATCAAACCTCTATCTTGAAGGCAAAGGCTTTTTCTTGACAAAAAATGCCGAAGGTAAAAGCATATACACACGACTCGGTGAATTCACTTTTGACGGCGAAGGAGTTTTTCGTGCGAAGAACGGCAACACTGTCCAAGGGTATATTTTAAACGATAAAGGCGAAATCATGCAAGGTACAAAATCTGTGTCCTCAGATTTGTATCAAGAAACAGCTCTAAAAGGCGGGGCTCTTGATATTCCGACGACAAATATAAAATTATGGATAGACCCAAACAACGGCAAATACCTTGGGAAATACGACGATTTTGAAATAAAAAATGACGGCACTATTTACGGAAAAGCCGATAACGGCAAACGTACCGTGCCTTTATATAGAATTACAACAAGAAACTTCAACAATGCTGCGGGCTTGTACGAAATTAATGACAGCGAATTTATAGAAACAGAAGCTTCCGGCAAACCGCTTTTAGGTTGTGGCGAAATTCGTTCGGGCTTGTTGGAAATGTCCAACGCCGATTTTAAAGGCAATATTTCGTACTTCCAAATGGCGAAGTTGCAAATGGAAGTCGTTAATAAACTTATTTCTACAAACAAAGAGTTGCTGGAAGAAGCTCTCCGACTTGTAGGTTCATAATTTTTTGCAAGTAAATTTAAACTCCATTTTCATTTATTACTAAGGGGCGTTCCGCCCCTTTTTTGTCGGAGGGGGGCAGGGATAGTTGATAGGACAGCAAGTCGCAAAAAGATACTATGATACTAAGGCACTAGGGCACTAAGTTCTTTACGTTTATTAAAACCATGTCATCCTGAGGAGCGAAGCGACGTGAGGATCGCATCATCGTGAAATGTGACAATAATGCGATTCTTACGGCACTTCGTGCCTCAGAATGACATGAAACTGAAGGGTCAAACAAAAAAAAGCGGACAACATGAAATATTCACATTGCCCGCTAATAAAAGTTAATAAGTGACAAAGTAAATAAGTGAATAAGTTCTTTTCGTTCGCTTCGCTCTAAAATAGCTTTGGTGCAACTCACCCGATTTGAACCTATTCACCTATTAACTTATTTACTTATTCACCTATGTGCCTATTCACCTAAGCAAACCGCCT
>ONYB01000052.1 GCA_900321895.1 uncultured Brachyspira sp. | reverse complement strand
TTCGTTGTTATCAGAGCAAACCAAAAGATTTTTCTCCAAAATTGACATATCAACTTTTAATTTTATGCCCTGATGAGCAATTTCACCAATTTTTAAAGGTTTGCTGATAGGAAGTATATCCAAAAGTTCATCGGAATTGATTTTTGACACATCTGCATCAAAGGAAGGAATAGTACCATCATAACTTTTGAGAATACCTTCTCCGTTAAACGTAAACAACAATTTGACGATTGCGTAATTAATCCCTCTATCAGCCTTCAAGCTCAAAATCTGTGCTACATAAGGGGATTGAGAATCTTCAATTATCACAAAACCTGACAACAACAGGTTATCTTCAGGTGAATACTCAATTTTAACAAGATTATTTTTAACTTCTAAAACTTTCATCAAATACTTCCTCTTTTACTTGACATAATTTTACCATGAACATGCCCAAATTATGTCAAATGATTAACTAACTGAAACATTTACCAAATCCTGCAATTTGTTATAAATTTCTACCGTTAAAAGGCAAATTTTCAAATTTCTTTTTACAAGGCTCTTGATAGTTTCACGGTAACACTTCAAAAGTGCCTCATTGAGCCCGTTTTCATCATCAAGATAACATCTGATAATTGCAGAATATTCTCTATCTCGAGTATTCGGTTCAATTTTGTCTGCAATAAAAATTATTTTTTCAAAATCAGTCATCTCAAGCTTGCCAAGAGTATGCCAACGAATTGCCGACAAAATTTCTTCATCCGTCACTCCAAAAATATTTTTTGCATAATACGCACTGACAGGAGCGTGAAGAGTTTTGTAGTTCAAAAGCTCGCTCTCATCAACATCTTTGATGTTTTCTTTTATAATCTGCATCAACTTGTCTTTATCAAGACACTTGGCACAATCGTGCAAAAGTCCTGCGACATAAGCCTTTTCT
Organism: uncultured Brachyspira sp.; assembly: GCA_900321895.1. Classification (GTDB taxonomy): domain Bacteria; phylum Cyanobacteriota; class Vampirovibrionia; order Gastranaerophilales; family Gastranaerophilaceae; genus Scatousia. Next base: position 3,380 of record ONYB01000052.1, on the reverse strand, counting down.
TCATTCAAATGAAATTTTGCTGCAAGTTCTCTTGCACACGCAGCCGTTCCGAGGGAATGAACATATCTTTCCTCGTTAAGATTTTCTTTCAACCATTCAATAATTTTTTCTTCACTAATCTTTGTATAATCCATAATTGTTTATATATTCCTCTGCTTTCTTTGGCAAAAGCCCTTGAACAGGCTCGCACTTCTTTATTTTTTCTCTGATTTCCGTGGAGGAAATATCCAAAAATTCAAGCGGCATAAATTTAAAATTATAGCCCTTTGATCTCAAATATTCCAATTCATCGCTTTCAAAGTTATTTTCCCTGATAAAAACGACAAAATCAACAAGTTTTTTTAAATCGTCAGTTCTGTACCAGCTTTCAATCTTGCGAAAAGCATCAGTTCCTATTAAAAAATTAATTTTCCCGTCAATTTTGTACCTTTTGTAAAGCTCAACTATCGTGTTGCAGGTATAAGATTTTCCTTCAAGCTTGTATTCAATATCAGAAACTTCAAATTCAGGGAAATCCGAAATCGCCGCTTTCACGATATTCAGGCGATGTTCTGACATTTTAGGATCAAAACTCTTATGCGGAGGTTTTGCTGCCGGGATAAATAAAACCTTATCAAAGCCCAAATTTTTGTGTGCAAATTCAGCAACTTGAAGGTGGGCATTGTGAATAGGATTAAACGTACCTTGAAAAACACATAGTTTCATAGCCATATATTATCAAATAATAGTAAAATTGTAAACTAATGTAACGATTTTTATAAAAAAGTCCGAAAACAATAAAGATTTCCCCTCTAAATGCCGTAAATAAGAGTGACTACGGTAATAATATAAGGAAATTTGCAATGGGAATGTCAGCTTCACAAGCAAGATTATTAACTCTCACAGCAAGGCTCAACAGAAACGAATACAGAGCCCAGCAGATTTCCAATGCGAAAATCAGACTCGCACAAAGTACGGAGGATGCAAGTGACGCATACATTCAAGCCTTAAATGCAACGAATTTAACCTACACAACCTACGACGAGAGCGGAAACAAGAACACTCAACAGCTTACAGGCGGTGCGATTTACACTTACAGCTCAATCAAGAACCAATACGGGTTCGTCAATGCCGCTGGTCAATTAATGGTGACTGAAAAAGACGGCAGAAACTTTGAGAATAGCAAAACTTTAACAGAATTTCTTGAAAAATATGGTATTGAAAAAGTTGACAGCGGAAAAACCAAAACAGTAACCAATCCCGCATATCAAGCAGAATATGAAAATTGGCAAAAGCAACACAACGAATGGGCAACTAAAAAACCTGACTCAACCGATGCTATTTATTGGAAAGATGTTCCAGATACTGATAACGAATTATACAAAACCTTTAGAGAAGCCTCTGAAAGCTGCTACAATCATGCTATAAACAACAATACAACGTCTTGTTACCTGCACGTACTCGGACACATGATTGACTTGGAAACAACCGGAAACGGACATGCTGATAATAGCAAATACCCTAAATACAAAACAACAACAACCGGCGGACAAATCAAATTAATAGCCGGCGACAGCACCTATGGTCCATCAGAATCAATCAACTATAGTGCAATTTGCGTTAACAAAAAGAAAACAGAAGATATGCTAAAAGTTTCTGACGCTATCAGAGATGGCTACAAAGGTAAAACATTAATGGCAGCCACTCATCCGTCAGAAGAATTGGGCACTGACGCTACTAATACCGACAAACTCATTAGTGATTACTATTTGAAACAAGCTCTTGAAAACGGCACTGTTGCATCAGAATCACAACAACTGCTCAGCAACTACAAATACACTTATGATGACGCCGGCAATATCACAGGAATTGAGCAAAAAACACTTTATCAAAAATGTATCGACCTCTATGATGTAGTTAATAGGATTTATAAACATTCCGATAATCCTATTGATGTCAACTACGAAACAACAAAAGAAATAATCACTTCATTTCAAGATGATATGAGCCTTGCTTTCACAAAAAGTACATTCCAAGAAGAGGACTACAACAAAGATTTATCAGAGTGGGAAGCTCAAGAACCAAAAATGAAAGAAGATATTTCTCAAACAATCGAAGAGAAAATTTATACATATTCTGATTCAGACGAGGCACAATGGTACATCAACCTTTGGCACAGAATGAACGGCGAAAGCGATTACAAAGCAGGTTATATGAATGAAACAGAATACGACTCTGCAACAGACGGTTGGGTGACTGATTCAAAAACAGGTCAATCTTATGCAATTCTTGAAGACGGACTTATGAATGATCCAGAATGGATTGCTTTTGCACTCAAAAACAGTGTTATCACAATGGAACAGGTTCAATATTCTAACCCGAATGAAGCAGGTACGGGCTTGAAAAATGTTGCCTGGACTTCTATCGTATACACTTCTATGACAGAAATGAGTGAAGAAACAAGCGAAAAGAAACGCACAAAAGCCGAAGTTATCTACGAACAAGCACAACGTGACATTGAAGAACTCGACAAAAAGTATGACAGCGACCTAAAACAACTAGACACGGAGCACAATGCTCTCCAGACAGAATACGAGTCAATTCAAAACGTCATCAACAAAAACGTAGAAAGAACCTTTAAAACCTTCTCATAGCTACACTAGCTCAAGAATTCCCGATACTCATTAATTTTGAGCTCTACTTTCTGCAAAAACTGTTCTAACGTACACAAAACAAGGTTTTTGTTTTTAATCCTCGTTTTGCCGAACAGTGCAGGATATGAGATGTTGCAACAGAAAACATCTCTAAAATTCTTAATCATCTGAATATCTGTTTTATCAATATTTTCTTCGTAATCAAAAAGGTACATAAAGCACTCTGCAAGAATTGATTTTGCCTTTGTAATATTACCGTTCTCTATTGCTGATTTGACCTTTTTTAGCTTTTTGTCAATTTGCGAATAAACCGTGAGCAAAAGTTTTTTCTTAATCGGCAAAACATCTTTGAAATAATTCATCGTCTGCTTGTAGCCGTTTTCCATCATCTTTTCACGCTTTTCGGCAGAAAGGTTAAAGTCTACGATATTGATGTCGCCCGTGTTTACAACAATGTAGTCGTACTTGTCATTTTTATTGTATAGCTCCATTATAAACCCTGTCGCAATAGATGTCGCATAACTATAAATAGAGTTTATATACTCAATCGTGTTGAGGTCATTTCCTTCAAAATCGCCCTCCAAACGGAATTCCAAAATTCTAATATCATCAGGCTGAAGATTTTTAGACAATCGCCACATAGGCGAACCCTTTTGCAAATCGCCGTCAACAAGCACCCTGTTGTTGTATTCTACCGGTTTCATAAGCCCCGGCATGCCACAAGAAATTCTGATAGCTGACGCAATT
>ONYB01000021.1 GCA_900321895.1 uncultured Brachyspira sp. | reverse complement strand
GTGCTTGCGGAAGCCGATGATGAAACAATGCGTCGAGTTGATGAGGTGCTGAAAACACCTATCAGAATGCGGAAACTGGCTTTTACAAAAAACAGTATTTTTGAAAAGGCTATTAACCAAAAAGAAATTATTCAATCAAAAGATATTGCGGCATCACTTAAAGCAATTATACCGGATATTCCACAGGATGTTATGGATAAAATTTTGGAAGATAAATCTGTAAAATCAATAATTACAATTCCTATTTATATTAGGGATAAGGCTTTTGGTGTGTTTGGAGTTTTTTCATCAAGAGAAAATCTTGCAAAATCAGAAACAGATTTTTTGTCTATGTTTGCCGGTCAGATTGAAATGGCGGTGACAGTTGCGGATTTATTTGAGGCAATAAAGAAACAGGCGGTAACAGACGGACTTACAGGGCTTTACAACCGCAGATATTTTGAAGAATATCTTGCAAAAGAGGTTACACGTTCCCAAAGAAACGGTCAGCCTTTCAGTATTATCGGGCTCGATTTAGACTTTTTGAAAAAGATTAACGACACCTACGGGCATGCTTACGGCGACATTGCAATCAAAACCGTAGCAAATGTACTTAAATCCAATGCTCGTTCTATAGATACGGCAGCTCGTATGGGAGGCGAAGAATTTAACATTATTCTTCCGGGGATTTCGTCCGAAGGTGCAATGATTGCGGCAGAAAGAATTCGAAAAACTATTGCGGAAACTCCGCTTGATACAATCGGACATGTGACGGCAAGTGTCGGAGTTGCAACGTTTTTGGAAAATTCTGATAATATTGAAGAATTAATGGAATTGACTGATCAGGCAATGTATGATTCCAAAATGAATGGAAGAAACAGAGTTACATTGGCGAAAAACGCCTCCGAGATGTCTTGGCAGGAAGTTGCAGTAAATACGTTTACGGATATTTTGTCAAAACATAATATGCCTATCCCGCAAAGTCTTTCGGATGATTTGTGTCAAAAGCTTAAAGAAAATCAATCGCAAAAAGATATTCTCTATACGGTTGCGGATATTTTGACGTTGACTTATAATCCGCTCCACGAAAAAGGTGTGATTAAATCGAAACTCTTGACGGCTGTAAGTCTTGCAAAACGTTTTGATCTTCCGAAAGGGGAAATTGATAAATTAAAAATTGCAATTTTGCTTTATGATATCGGAAATTTGATGTTACCTAAAGAACTTTTGCAAAAGAAAACTCCGCTTACGACGGAAGAAATTAATCATATAAAAGAGCATCCGTTAATTGCGGCAAAAGAAATTTTGCAACCGATATCTTATATCCAAGATGTTATTCCGATTATTGAACATCACCACGAAAATTGGGACGGTAGCGGTTATCCTGCTAATATTAAGCATGAAGAAATTCCGCTCACATCTCAAATTATTTTGATTGTGGATTCATACTTTGCACTCACGGAGGAGCGTCCTTACAGAAACAAGCTTTCGACAAAAGATGCACTTGAAATTATTAAGCAAGATGCTGGCAAAAAGTGGAATCAAACACTTGTTAATGAATTTGTTACGCTTATTGAGCATGATATGAATTAATTATGAAAGAAAAAGAATTTATACAAACTATACAATCCGTTTTGAAGTCCGAATATATCGGGGATGATTGTGCATTTTTGAAGGACTTGTCGATAGTTGTGACACAAGACAGTCTTGTTGAAGATGTTCATTTCAAAATGGATTTTACAACTCCGTATAAATTGGGTTGGAAATCCGCAATGGTTAATATCTCGGATGTTTGTGCCTCGGGGGCAAAACCTGTTTATTTGACGGCAGCTTTATCTTTGCCAAAAAGTATTTCGAATGAGTTTGTGGAAGAATTTTATAAGGGGATGAAGGATGCTTGTGGAGAAGTTAAAATTGTAGGCGGTGATATTACGGGAAGTGATAAGATTTTTATCTCGATTACGGCAATAGGTTCTACTGTCAGCAGAAATATCTCTTCAAGAAAAAATGCAAAAATCGGGCAAAAAATAGTAGTGTCAGGGGTTCACGGTTCTTCTGCAGCAGGGCTTTGTGAGCTTTTGAAAGGTAAACGAAATAGTAAATTTATAGAAAAACATCTTATGCCAAGAGCAAAAATCAAGTTTTCCGAAAAAATATCAATGACAGAACAAAATGCTTATGCTATGATGGATACGTCGGACGGATTAATGGACGCATTATCGCAAATTGCCGAAGCAAGTGGTGTTATGGCAGAAGTTGATTTCAGTAAAATTCCGTACGATAAAGATATTGAACAATTTGAGAATTACAAAGAGTTGATTTTATATGGCGGAGAAGATTATGAGCTTGTTGCAACTGTTGACAATCCAATGGGTTTTGTTGTTATCGGTGAAATTAAAGCGGGGAGCGGAGTTGTGATTAATTATCCGCAAGAAAGTGTGCATTATTCAAAATCGGATATTGAAAATCGCCTATATAATCATTTCAAGGAGAAAATGTGAAAATTAATGCAATAATAACCGCGGGCGGAACTTCTTCCAGATTTGGAAGCAAAAATAAGCTGTTGGAAAAAATTAACGGAATAGAGGTTATAAAATATACGGTAGATGCTTTCAGATACGCAAATGTCGACAAAATAATTATCTGTGCAAATATTTCGATTATGGATGAGTTGAAGGAAATCTTTAAGGATTACAGCAATTTGATGTTTGTAGAAGGGGGTTCAACACGTCAACAATCGGTATATAACGGGCTTCTGGCGGATAAGTGTGATTATGTCTTAATTCACGACGGAGCAAGACCGATTATTTCGACTGAGTTGATAAATATTTGTATTGAAATGGTAAAGGTTCAAAAGGCATTAACAGTTGTAACTAAAACTATTGATACGATAAAAGAAGTCGAACACGGCAAAATCGTTAAAACAATAGACCGTAGTAAATTGTATAATACCCAAACCCCGCAAGCGTTTGAGTATAATTTGATTTTGGACGCTCATCGCAAATTTGAAGGTAAAAACTTTACCGATGATGCCGGCATGATTGAGAAAATGCAATATCCTGTCTACATTTTGGACGGAAGTTACAAAAACATAAAAATTACAACGCAAAGCGATATAAAACTTGCACAAATATATTTGGAAGAATAAAAAAATGCCTCCGACTTTTTCGGAGGCTATTTTCTACACTACTACTAACCTTTAGTTTTTCTTCTTAAATTTCACTTTGAGGAATCAAATATATAATTTATTATAACCTAAATAACCATTTTCTTGACCTTTTGGTTTTCCTATTTTTTATTTGTTTTTCATTTTTGCATAAATGTCATTCATTGCCTGATAAACTTTATTGTCGTGACACCAGAAAGTTGCATTGAGTTCTGCCTCGATTACAGCTTCTTCTGCTGAAATATCAACCCCTTTGGCTCTTGCACGTTCTTTGAAGGCTGCCAAAATCTTTTTCGTGTATTTTTTACGGGTATCGCTACCGAATACATCATCGTAAATTGTTTCCAACAAAGAATCATCGCCTGTTTTTGAGTTGTAGTCGTTTTGTTCCCAAACTTTGAATACTTCAACAACATTGCCTTTGTTTATCTTGTTAATTGCTCTTTCGAGTTTTTCATCATTGGTCCCGACACCTTCAGTTGCGACATAGATATCTCTTGTGATTTCTCTTGCTTCAACGGTTGCTTGTGTCGGTTGCGACGGAGCAGTCGATTTTGTAGGCTTAGTCGGCTTTGTTGTCCCGGTTGGCTTAGTCGGTTCTGTTACACCGGTAGGCTCTGTTGCACTTGTTGGTGAAGTTGGTTCAGTTGCAGAAGTCGGCTCTGTTGCAGATGTCGGAGCTGGTGCAACGCCATCCTTAACTGTCTTGATTGCGTCTTGAATACCAGCAAGTTGACCTCTGTAAGCTTCAAGTTGTTCTCTGATTTTATCCGGAGCTAATTTGTCGTTGTTTTGGGATAACTTTTGCAACTCTTGTGTCATTTTTTCCAATTCTTTTTTAAGATTTTCGAGTTGCTTTTTAGTTTCGGCAGGAACTTGATCATTTGCAATCAAGGCGTCTATATCAGCTTTTGCAGTTGCAATGTTGTTGCCGATAATTGTGAAGTCAGACTGAATAAATCCTAACTCCAACTGTTGCTTCATTGTGTTGTAGCCGTTTTGGTAAGCCGCATTTAAATCTTCCTGAGAAAGCGTCGAACCTCCGACGCCTCCACCTTCCATAATAGATGGGGTAGTGGCGTACTGTCTGTTATACATCGCCCAGAAGAACGGATTTAAACAGTTTTGAGCCATATAAGCTATGTTCTCCGGAATGGTCGTATCCATTACGTTGAATTGCATTCTGCCGCCGTACATTGATGTCCAAGAATATGGACTTAATGCCCAAAACGCCGGAAAGCTGATAAATTGATTTGAAACCCCGTTCGGAAACATATCTTAAATCCCCTTTTTGTTTTTCCCCTGTACTTATATAAAAACTTTTGCGTTAGAAAAATTGCATAAAGGGATAGGTTTTTGTTAACAAAACTTAATATTAAGAGATAAAATTATCAACATTTTCAAAAACACTAATAATATCTTTTCGGCTCAAATCAGGACGTATCGCCTTTATTGAGGTTATTGACATGTCGTCGGCAGGTTCTTTAAAAATCTTTTCCAAAAGTTCTTTGTCATAATCATAAAGAATTGAACCGTGCTGTAAAATGTAGCCGTTTTTGCGGCATTGAGCCGAACCGATAAGCTTTTTGCCCTGATAACACAAATCTGCACCCGTTGAAATCAGCATGCAATAGTCATGTTTTGTGTTGACGGGTTTTGAACCTCCAAAATCCAACTCAATTCCGAGTTTTTTGAACCCGTTAATCAAAATTTGCGAAATTTCAATATAAGATTTTGTGACATTTTCGCCGTGTTTTAAAAAGTTCACAGGGAAAACGCAACTGTAAGTGATTTCGTCATCGTGAAGTAAAGCTCGTCCGCCCGTCAATCTTCTCACAATATCAATCCCGCAACTTTTCAAAAACTCCTTGTCGACAAAGTCTTCACTCTGATTTCGTCCCAAGGAAACGCAAGCAGGCTTCCAGCCGTAAAGTCTAAAAATCGGATAATCAATTTGACTTTGTATGGCAAAATTTAACAAATCATTATCTTTTTGCATGTTTTCAGCACCTGTCAAAACTTCATAAGGAATAAATTTAATCATTTTTATTTTTTTCTCTTTCCAAAAGTGCTTTTTCAAACTGCGTGAAAACATCGTTACCTACAAATTGTTCGAGAGCAGCTCGTCTTGCGTTAAAAGAAGCTCTTGCTTTTGCTTGATCGTCCAGAGCAGTCCTGTAGTATGCATCTGTAATCAAAATAACTTCTTTTGGCATATCTTGAGCGTGGTCATAATTCTTTTTACGTTGTTCTACTACTTTGTCTGTTAACTGCAATAATTTCCTTGATGTCATGTAGTCATAATAAAGGTTTACGGTGTTTTGCTGCAAATCCTCAATTTTTCTGATAAGAATAATCATGTCAGAATCAGTAACTCTTGTATATTTATAATTGAGGGCTTTTGTATCTTGTGACATAATCCCGAAGACACTGCTTCCGAGCATAGAACCTGTTGCTAATATAGGATTTCCCATGCCTGCTCCCACTAGTGAGGAGAGGCTTGCAATATTCAATAGAACTTTTTTGACGGATTTTTCGTTTGGTTTGTCGGCTTCCGGATTTGAAAGTTTGTAGAGGGCAAAGTTGATAGTATCGCTTTTTGTTGCCGCACCTTGCCATAATAGCGACAAATCGCCCATCATATCTTCTTCGTCAAGTGCAAGTTCTTTTGAAATTTCTTTTGATAAATTTTTTATGCTTAAATCTGCGTATGTCAAATTTTCGATTGAAGTATTATCTTCAATTTGTTTTGCTACTTCCTTTTCTATCGGGTTTTGGGTTGTTTTGGTTTGGATTTCCTGATATTGGTTTTCCGGGTCATCCGTTAAGCCCAATCTATATGCCGGAGGTTTAATCCCTTGCAAATCCATATCTTCAAGAGTAATTCCGAGTGACGGTAGTGCAAGTCCTGTTAACATCAGTAAAACAAGGAGTTTTTTTATCATTTTGCAGCCTCCTGCCCTTTAAGAAGTGCGGAATTGTAATTATACTGATACATATTCAAATTATCCACAACTTTTTTCCCTGCAAGTCTTTGAAGCTCAAGATGATATTTTTTTGCTTGCTGAAGGTAGTAAAATTCTTCCATTGCCATATTGTCGTAAAGTGATGAAGAAATCGTAATTTCCAGCAAGTCATTTGCTTCAATGGCATTTGCGTAGTTTTTGTTGTATAGAAGTAATTTTGTTCGGGTTTCTTTTAATTGAACAAGTGCACCTTTGTAGTTGTAGTATGCGTTGATAATTTTGTCCTGTAAATTCTCGAT
>ONYB01000127.1 GCA_900321895.1 uncultured Brachyspira sp. | reverse complement strand
TTTGTTTTAAAAACATCATGATTACCTATTACAAGATAATACGGTGCGTTTAATTTATTTACGATATTCACAAATTTTGCCAAATCCTCAGGGTTTGGCTTGTCGATATTATCGCCTGTAAACACTACAAACGAAACATTATCCAAATTATTAATATCCGCAACCGCAGCTTTTAAAACTTGTTCCGAATACGGATTTGACATAGCATAATGCGTATCGGATACTTGCACAAATTTAATTTCCGCAGCCTGCACAAAATTAAAACTGAATAAACAACAAATTATTATTAATATATTATACAAAAATTTTTTCATAATATGCTCCACACAAAAATTATATCATAAATTAATTTGTATGTTAAAATAATAACAAAATGGAGAAAATATGAGATTAGACAAATTTTTAAAAGTTTCAAGATTAATTAAACGAAGAACCGTCGCAAACGAAGTTTCCGACACAGGCAGAATTTCCGTCAACGGCAGCCCCGCAAAAGCAGCCAAACAATTAAAAGAAGGAGATATTATTGAAATTGCGTATGCGAACAGAACAGTAAAAGTAAAAGTTTTAAAAGTTCCGGAAGGCAACGTAAGTGTCCAAGAAGCACCAAGTTTGTACGAAGTTTTGTAGGTAGAATTTTTTGTAGTAGAATTAATTTATGGATATTTTGGAAGTCAAAAAAAAATGGAATGACGTAAAAAACGTCTTAAAAGAAACAATGCCCGACCATGCTTTTTCAACATGGGTTGAACCTATTGATGCGTCAGGGTTCGATAACAATACATTTACTCTGATTACAGTAAAAGCTATGGCTCCGCAGATTTTGAGACAAAATTATTTTAAAGAATTTTCTGCGGCTTTTGCAAAAGTTTTAGGGGCGAATATCGATTTCACGATAACTTATGACGACGACCTCGCGAAAAGATACGAAAAAGAAAAGAAAAAAGAAAACGCAAGGATTAAAATAAAACCGCAAATTGAGGAAGAACAAGAAAATGTTGTAATGAACAATCTTGCTCAAATGCAGTCTTTTTCCAACTTAAATTTAAAATATAAATTTGAAAACTTTGTAGTAGGCGAAAATAGCCGCTTTGCGTATGCCGTGGCATATTCCGTCGCCCAAAATCCGGCGAAAAAATACAACCCGCTATTTATATACGGAGCATCAGGGCTTGGCAAAACCCACCTTATGCAAGCAATAGGACACTACATCATTTTCAATAAACCCAAACTTCGTGTCAGATATATCAAAACCGAAGAATATATGAACGAACTTATCAAAAACCTTCAACAAGGTGGCGATAGAAGCGGCAGAATGGATAAATTCCGTGAAAAATATCGCAATGTTGATGTGCTTTTAATTGACGATATTCAATTTTTGGAATCAAAAAATCGAACAATGGAAGAAATTTTTCATACTTTCGACAGCCTTTTGAACAAGAACAAGCAAATTGTCATTACATCAGACAGATTGCCGAAAGATATTCCAACCCTTCCGGACAGATTGAAAACCCGATTTGAAATGGGGATTATGACAGATATAACACCTCCGGATTTTGAAACAAGAGTTGCTATTTTAAAAAACCTTGCCGAAAGAGTTTCACTTGAGGCAGATTTCAGCGTTTTTGAATATATTGCAAACAATTTCACCTCAAACGTTCGAGAACTCGAGGGGGCGTTCAATAAGGTCAGTGCTTACGCAGACATTGAGCAAACCGCAGTTACTCTTGATTTTGTAAAAAAAGTTCTCAACTGCGAGGCACACAAAAAAGAATTTTCGATTAACGAGGTTGCAAAAGCCGTCGGTGACTATTTCGGAATTACTATTGCAGAATTTCAAAGTGCCGCAAGAAGCCAAAAAATCTCATCGGCACGACACATTGCGGTATATTTATCAAGAATAATTACCGAAAAAAGTTTTGAAAATATCGCTGAATTTTTCAAGAAAAAACACACAACAATGCTGTATTCTTACGAAAAAATCAAGGACGAATTGAAAATTAACAAAGAATTAGAAAGAACAATTTCAGAAATTAAAGACACCTTGAAAGGCTAAAAATGTACGACTACATAAAAGGAATTCCAGCAGGCAAAAATAATTCACAAAAAAACTGCACAGTGACGATTGAAAACAACGGCATCGGCTATCTTTTTGATGTCAGCATACGTGACTTTACAGAGATTTCAGACCTCGACGGCAAAGAAATCAAACTCTACACCGTACTTTTGCACAGAGAGGACAAAATGAGTCTTTGCGGATTTTTACATCGAGAAGATCGTGACATTTTCAACATTTTAACCTCAGTTTCAGGAGTCGGAAGCCGAATGGCACTAACCCTTTTAGACGAATTTCCGTCCGCAGAACTCATCGGGCTAGTAATTCAAGGCGATTTCAAAGCTCTGACCTGTGCAAAAGGAGTAGGACCAAAACTTGCTCAAAAAATTATTCTTGAATTAAAAGACAAATTGATGAACTTCAAAACAAACGAGCCAGTTGTGATTGAAACCTCAAAACTCCAAGATTCTCAAGCCGTAGATGACGCAAAAACAGTATTGGTTTCTCTCGGATACGAAAGAGAAGAAATTAAAAATGCCCTATCCAAGGCATTTGCACACCTTTCTGAAAACGCAACGGCCGAAGATATCTTAAAAGAAAGTTTAAAGATTTTGTCTGTTTAGAAAGTTACTCCGACAAGCCCCAAGAACAGATTTGCAAGGTAGATAAACACTTGCGGGAGTAGCAATGCAACCAATCCGGCAAGAGCCAAAAACGGCCCGAACGGAACAAATGTCACACTCTTTTCCGCTTTTATACTTTTTATCAGACAAACGCAAGTATAGATTGTGTTTACGACAAGCAATGCCATTGAGGTGTACATTAGAGCGTCGTTTGTGAACAATCCGTACGCTGACCAACAGAACAATCCGCCAAAAATACACAACGTCAGAAGTGAAATCAGTAATTTCCAATCTTTTTGCTGAACAAGACTTTTAATATACATAGGAATTATAAACAAAAACTGGAATATTGCCCCAAACAAGAGAATAAATAAAACATTTTTCGGGCCGAAAACAGTTCCTAAACCTGCAAGGATAAAGATATCACCTTCGCCAAAAGCAGTTCTGCCCGCCAAAAGTTTACCCAACCAATAAATTGCAAGCATTGCCAATGTACCTGTAAGCCCGCCCAAAATACTTATCACAATAGGACTATGCACAAACCAATCCCAACTATAAGTGAAGAATAAAGATGATTGATTAGCATTGATAACTTGAACAACCGTTCTGAACAAAGAATAAACCAACCCAGTTCCTATTAAAGCATAAGCATGCCCGTCAAAAATCACACATTCTTTTATATCTGTGACCGAAAGCACCATTAACATCGCAATTATGGCAAATCCAAACAGGGTTTCAATTCTCGCACCGTAGCCGATAAACATCATCACAAACAAAACACCCGTGATAAATTCCACTATCGGATATTGAAAACTGATGTGTTCTTTGCAAAATCCGCATTTTCCGCCAAGCAAAATATAAGAAAGAATAGGAATATTATGCCACCACTTAAGTTTGTTTCCGCATTTCGGACATTTTGACGGCGGAAGAACAATAGATTCCCCACTAAATGCTCTCAAAATTACCACGTTTAAAAAACTTCCGATAATAGAACCGATTACAAAAACAAAAAACAACATTGTAATTAATATTGTCATATCAGGTGATGTCATTGGCATAATTTTTATCCTCTTCTTATTTTTAGTGCAAAATCAGTATATCACGGAAAAATTCCTTATAAAAATACTTAAATTTAATTAATATTTATAAATAAATGAACTTTTGTGCTATAATTTTTACATAGTTTAAAATAGATTTGGAGCGTAACATGATTACAATTAAAGACGTAGAACACGTAGCTAAACTGGCTAGACTTGAATTAACCGAAGAAGAAAAAGAATTATACACAAAACAACTGGGCGACGTACTAAAATATGTCGATCAGATGAATGAAGTTGACACCTCAAACGTAAAACCTATGTGTCAGGTTATTGATTTTGTAAACGTTATGAGAGAGGACAAAGTGTCTTACGAACAAACGAAAGAGGAACTTATGGCAAACGCTCCGGAAGAAGAAAACGGATTTTTCAGAGTTCCGAAAATCAACTAAATTTTTCAGGCGGGATTTAACCTCCCGCCTTTTTAAGTTTTAACAGATAATTAAATTTTACGGGGTTCAATATGACAAAATATATTTTTATTACAGGCGGTGTAGTCAGCTCATTGGGCAAAGGAATTGTTGCCGCATCTTTGGGTAAATTGTTAAGAGCAAGAGGATTTTCAGTTATCAACCAAAAATTTGATCCTTACATAAATGTTGACCCCGGAACGATGAGTCCGTTTCAACATGGTGAAGTTTTTGTAACCGACGACGGTGCGGAAACAGACCTTGACTTGGGACACTACGAAAGGTTTACGGACACAAACCTCGGCAAATTTAACAACGTAACATCAGGAAGTGTTTATCAAACAGTCATAGAAAAAGAACGTCGTGGAGATTATCTCGGTGCGACAGTTCAGGTAATCCCGCATATTACAAACGAAATTAAATCGAGAATTGCTGGGGCAACAAAACAATTTAAACCTGATTTTCAGATAATCGAAATCGGCGGAACAATCGGCGACATCGAAAGTTTGCCGTTTATTGAATCAATAAGACAATTCAAAACAGAAGTGGGCATTGGTAACGCAATCTCAATCCACACAACGCTTTTACCGTATCTTCCTACATCAGGAGAACTCAAAACAAAACCGTCACAACACAGTGTTCAAGTTTTGAGAAGTTATGGAATTCAACCTGAAATTCTTGTTTGCCGAACAACCAAACCGATTCCAAAAACAGAAAAAGAAAAACTGGCACTATTTTGTTCGGTTCCGAAAGAAGCCGTTATTGAGTGCCGTGATATGAAAAGCATATACGAAGTTCCGCTTGCACTGGAAGAACAAAACATGGCTCATGTTGTTCTCGATATGTTAAGAGTTCAAGACCGCACTCCAAACTTAGAAAACTGGAAAAAACTTGTCGAAAATATCAAAAATCCGACAAAAACTCTTAAAGTTGCAATCGCAGGAAAATATACAAAACTTTCAGATGCCTACATTTCGGTTGTGGAATCTTTGCGACATGCCGGCTATGCCAACGATGCTAAAATAGAAATCAAATGGATAAATTCAGAAGATTGCGTAGACTATAAAGCCTGCAAAGAGCTTTTAAAAGACGTACAAGCTGTTGTGGTTCCGGGAGGATTTGGTATTCGAGGAATTGAAGGAAAATTAAACGTAATCCGCTACGCAAGAGAAAACAATCTTCCGTTCTTGGGATTGTGCCTCGGAATGCAATGTGCTGTAATCGAATACGCAAGGAATGTTGTAGGAATTAAAGACGCAAATTCAAAAGAATTTGACGAAAACGCACAAAACCCTGTTATTGACTTAATGCTGGAACAGAAAAACGTTCACGGTTACGGTGGAACAATGCGACTCGGAGCTTACGATTGCATTTTGAAAAAAGGTTCAAAAGCACACGAAGCGTATGGAAAAACGAAGATTTCCGAACGACACCGTCACAGATACGAGGTCAACAGCGAATATATTAAACAAATCGAAGACGCAGGGCTGGTATTTTCAGGGATGTCACCTGACGGAATGCTTGCTGAAATCGTGGAATTGCCAAAACTTGACTGGTTTGTGGCAAGCCAGTTCCACCCTGAATTCAAATCTCGTCCCGAAAGACCGCACCCGCTGTTCAAAGGCTTGATTGACGCAGCATTGAAACAAGTGGTGAAATAAGCGTAAACGTATATGCCATTCTAGGTGATAAGACTATAAGACGTTAGGGCGATAAGTCCATTACAAAGTAAATTCGCCCTCGCATAAAACGGCACCGTTCGCAATCACAACGAAAACTCAACGTTTCCGTTGATTCTTGCTCACCTTTCGCTTCGCTCATGCCTCTGCTCGAGCTCGTGAAGAGTTAAGCGTGAAGGGACTTTTAAAAACATGTCATCCTGAGGAGCGAAGCGACGTGAGGGTCGCATCGTCGTTACATGTTGCTAAGACTTTACCTCGCCCGTAGAGATTTTCAGGTTAGGGAGCGGGCAGAATTTTGTATTAGATTAGTAGAGTTGACCTAAATCAGCTTTGGTGCGTAGCACCCGATAAGAACTTATTACCTTATTCACCTATTCACCTATTCACTTATTTACTTCTATATTTCCCCACTTTTTCGCATGTCGTGACTTGAATTTTCTGTTTTAATTATTAAAATAAGTTGTATGCTAAGGTTATGGGTCAGTTTAATAGTTTTAGTGATGGGTGTTTCGCAAGTTGCATTTGCAGAAACTCCGACGGTTTTGAAAGCAGGTGTGTCGCTTGTGAGAGAAGTTCCGCCGGCTCTTATGGGCACGTGGAGAGTTGCGGCGGCTTTGAAATCTACTGACAGCCCTACAAATTTTAAAAAGACAAGCGTCGATATTTGGAACTTATCCAGAAATAATGACGTCATAAATTTAAGTAACCCGTTTACAGGTGCAACCGCATCCATAAATGTCAGTTACGTAAATAAGAGTACTATTAAATTTACAAAAGTGGGGGATTATGACAACCAAAAACTTACGGACTGTGTTGAGATTACGCTGTCGGGTGATAAATTCGTCGGGGTTAATACGCTTACCCTAGTGACGTATTCCCGTAACGGCAACGCTGTTGTGAGCACGAAAACCGCAACTTATGCACTTACCGGTGCAAAAATTTCGGGTGCAGGAATTTTGGGTAATTAGATAAAATGAGGAAAATATAAAATGCAAAGTTTTGAATTTGATACAGTTATACTTGGCGGCGGGCCTGCCGGACTTTCGGCGGGAATCTATGCAAGTCGTGGGGCGGTTTCCACTGCGGTTATTGATACAAGTATGATGGGCGGTCAGCCATCAAATTATTTAGAATTGGAAAATTATCCGGGGTTTCCGATTGTTGGCGGGTACGATTTAATGGAAAAATTTGAAGAACACGCTGACAAATTTGGGGTTCAGAAGTTTCCGATGCAAGAAATTGAAAAAATTGATTTGATTTCTAATCCAAAAGTTATTTTGACAAAAGAGGCGGAATTTAGAGCCAAAACCGTGATTGTCGCAACAGGTGCAAAACCTTTAAAACTTGGAGTTGCCGGTGAAAATGAATTTGTCGGACGTGGTGTCAGTTATTGTGCGGTTTGTGATGGTGCTTTTTATAAAGACAAGGTTGTCGCCGTTGTTGGAGGCGGAAATGCCGCAGTCGAAGAAGCTATGTATTTGACAAAATTTGCAGATAAAGTTTACGTAATTCATCGTCGTGATGAACTTCGTGCTGATAAAATTGTTCAGGAACGTGCTTTTAAAGATGATAAGTTAGAGTTTGTTTGGAGTTCGGTTGTAAAAGAAATTAAGGGTGACGACCTTGTAAACTCGGTAGTTTTAGAAAATGTAAAAACAGGTGAAACGTCTGAATTGCCTGTTAATGGAGTTTTTCCGTATATTGGAATTGTTCCGAATGTCGAGTTGATTTCGGGTCAAATAGAACAGGATGCGAGCGGGTTTATTGTTACTGATGAAACTATGAAAACTTCTTTAGATGGTGTTTTTGCAATCGGTGATGTACGCAAAACTCCGTTAAGGCAAGTGATTACTGCGGCTGCAGACGGTGCTGTCGGGGCTGTTTACGCAGTAAAATACCTTTAACACCTAAAAGATGTTCCGCAAAAGGTTTAATTTTTCGCTTAAAATAAATCTTTAGTAAAAAATTAATTGTTCAGGCTGTGAATTGGGGCAGGGATTCTTCCTCCTCGATTTACAAAACCTGCTGAGGATAATTTATTTACGGGCATTATCGGAGCTTCGCCCAAAAGCCCGCCAAAGCATACTTTGTC
Source organism: uncultured Brachyspira sp. (assembly GCA_900321895.1). Lineage (GTDB taxonomy): Bacteria > Cyanobacteriota > Vampirovibrionia > Gastranaerophilales > Gastranaerophilaceae > Scatousia. The sequence goes on along the minus strand of ONYB01000127.1, from coordinate 5,240 downwards.
GCCGACTTTTTTGCCGTAAGCCGGAATAATTCGGACAGCGGTTGTTTTTTTGTTAATCATCCCGATTGCCATTTCATCTGCAATAATTCCCGCAATGGTCGAAGCAGGAGTGTCCCCAGGAATTGCAATCATGTCTAAGCCTACAGAACAAACGCAGGTCATAGCTTCCAATTTATCAAAAGTCAAATAGCTTTTGCTTGCGGCTTCAATCATGCCTGCATCTTCCGACACAGGAATAAATGCTCCTGAAAGTCCGCCCACGTGTGAACTTGCCATAATTCCACCTTTTTTGACGGCATCGTTAAGCATAGCAAGTGCGGCTGTTGTTCCGTGAGCCCCTGCATGTTCTAAACCCATTGCCTGAAAAATTCCCGCAACACTGTCGCCTTCCGCAGGTGTCGGTGCCAGTGAAAGATCGATAATTCCGAAAGGAATATCTAGTTTCTTTGCTAATTTTCTGCCGACGAGTTCGCCTGTTGACGTGATTTTATATGCGATTTCTTTAATTTTGTTTGCAATTTCAGAAAGGTTTGCACCTTTTGGCATTGCCTCAATCGCAGCTCTCACGACCCCAGGGCCGGACACCCCAACATTTAAGGCACATTCAGGCTCGCCCATTCCGCAGTAAGCACCTGCCATAAACGGGTTGTCACTTGCTGAATTACAAAAACAAACAAGTTTTGCTGCTCCGAGTCCATCAGTATCTTTCGTTACTTCGGCGGCTTTTTTAATAGTTTCTGCCATTGTCAAAACAGCATCCATATTTATACCTGCTTTTGAAGAGGCAAGGTTAATAGAAGAACAAAGTCTTTCGGTTGTTCTGAGTGCTTCAGGAATACTCTCGATTAACAGCTTGTCACCTTTTGTGCAACCCTTTTCGACAAGTGCGGAAAAGCCGCCGATAAAGTTAACTCCGACTTCTTGTGCAGCCTTGTCTAAGGTCTGGGCAATTTTTACGTAATCAGGGTTTTTGCAAGATTCGCCGATAACGGATATAGGTGTAACTGAAATTCTTTTATTGATAATCGGTATCGAATAATCGTTTTCTAGTTCGTTTGCGTATTCTACAAGGTTTTTTGCGTAGTGTTTAATTTTATTGTATATATTTTCGCAAACTACATTGACATCGCTATCGCAGCAATCTCTAAGGCTGAGTGCTAAAGTTACCGTTCTGATATCAAGGTTGTATAACCGTATCATGTTTATTGTTTCTAAAATATCGTTTTCGTTAATTATTGCCAAAATTTAACCCGAACATTGTTGAAATGTTCTGTCCTTTCACTCTTATTTTTAATTCTACTCGACGACTCTTTGCGTAATCTTCTGTTCCGTCAGGTTTGAGAATAGGTTCTGCAAAACTTCTGCCTTCGACAGAAATCAGTTTACGCAACTGTTTGTCGTACTTTTTGTCATATTTTGTTTTAAACATATACTGTTCAACGGCATTTGCTCTCAACAAGCTGAGCTCCATGTTTTTAGAAAACTGATCATTAGGAGTTTTTAAACCAGAATAGCTTTGAGAATCCGTATGCCCCTGAATTAAAATATTTGCAATATTTTCAGTCAATGCCTCATTGGCGAGGATTGAATTTATATAAATCGGAACGAATTTGTCCAAATACTGTTTGCCTTTTGGAGAAAGTGTGTAGCTTCCGACTTCAAAAAGTTGTAAATCGGAAATTTTTACACTGCCCGTAACTTTGTCAACTTCGGCATCAATATCGGCATCTTTAAGCTTTTCAGCCATTTCTTCTGCCGCCTTCATCTGGGTTTGTTGAAGTTGAACTTTATCCTGTGTAAATCCAGTCATAGCAAGCACAAACAGTGTCATGAAAATAATCGCCAAACCTAACAGCAAGTCGGACATTGTCGTCCAGAAAATGTTGTTGTTTTCGTCTTCTATTCCTTTTTTCTTATGATAAATAGCCAAGATTTTCTCCGTTAAAATAATTCGTCAACAGAATCCTTTTTGCTGGATTTTGCAACTTCTTTCATTTGTTTGTTCATTAAATTCATACCGAAAATAAGGTTTTCGAGGTATGGAACAAGATTGCCTGCAATACCAGAATTGAGTGCGACTTTAAAGTCGTTCGGTAATGCCGCAATAATGTGTTGAAGGGCATTGTTTTGAATTTTTGTTTCTCTTAATAACTCAAACAAGAATTTTTCGGATGAGATATTGTCGAATAATTTAGAAATAACTCCCTGAACAGCGAACATCGGTTTTCTGCATAAAAAGTTGTATGTCAGTTTTTCGTAAATAATGAATACAAGAGATGAACCTACAGCAATTACGGAAACTAAAGCAGCAGCCTGCATGGAACTCATCAAACCCGCAACGGATGCGATAGTTTGTTCTTGTGATGAGAAGTCGATTTTACCGAAAGCGATTGCGATGTTCAAGAAGGTGAACAAAGGCCCGAAACCGGTTAAAATTGTTGATACCGAGTTCATAAATTTGTAGTTGTATTTTGAAGTTACCAATGTTTCTTCATCAAAGAAATATAGCGGGTCAACAGTTGTTTGAATATTTTGGACTGTTGAAGAAACTTCTTGATATGTCAAGTTGTTGTTTTGACCTTTGAGGGCGACTGATTCCGAGAATACGAGTGTGTTTTTGAATTCAATCCACGCATTCATAACGTAAGGATTTGCCATCATCCATTCATCAATTTCTTTGAACCTGAAATTGAGGTCACTTTTTTTGTACTGGCTTATAAAATTATAGAAAAACCTCAAGTTTTTGTTTACATAATTGTACTTAACAACGCAGAAAATCAACGATGAAATGAAAGTTATAAGAACAATCATTATCGGGATATCTGAAAAAATCTTTAATAAATTCATTCAATACTCTCCATTCTGATAAGAGTTTATCATAATTTCGATTAAGTGGCAATAGGTTTGTGCGTTTTTTGAAAGAGAAAACGTCACAAGCCTCTCAAAAATTTTCATGCTAAAATATTTCTGTCATGACAACAGGGCAAATTTATAAAATTCATTCGGATTTTTACTACGTTCAAGCGAACGGGGAAACTTTTGAGTGCAAAATTCGAGAAGTCCTAAAAAAACAAAAAGAAAAAATCCTTGTCGGGGATTTTGTGGAGTTTGAAAACGGGCATATTACAAAGATTTTGCCGAGGAAAAATTACATCAAACGCCCGAGTGTTGCGAATATCGACCAAATTATCATTGTGTCCGCCCTGAAAGAGCCTGATTTAGACCTTCATCAACTCAATCGCTATGTCGCACTTGCAAAATATTTCAATATTCCTGCGGTTTTGTGCTTTAACAAGGAAGATTTGCAGTTTGACCTCCACCTTATTAATCGCATAAAATCAATCTACAAACCGATGGGCTACGAAATTTATTACACGTCAGCAACCGAGCACAAAGGGATAAAAACATTTGAAAAAATTTTGGAAGGTAAGACAAGCGTGCTTTGCGGGAATTCAGGGGTCGGCAAATCCAGTTTGGTAAACGCTATCAACCCGAATTTGCACCTTCGAACCAAAAAAGTCAGCGACAAAACGCAACGAGGAACGCACACCACCCGTCATTCAGAGATTATAAAAATTAATGAAACCTCCCGAATTGTCGACACTCCGGGGTTTAGCAACGTGAAGTTTGATTTTCTTTTGCCTGCTGACGTCGATAGCCTTTTTGTCGATATTTCACAATACAAAGAGAATTGCAAATACTCAGATTGCCTTCACTTAAATGAAGATGGTTGTGCAGTTTTGGACAATATTGATAAAATCGACAATTCCCGATACGAGAGCTACCGAGAATTCATAAAAGAGGCAAAAGAGTACAAAGAAAAAATTAAGTACGAAGGCAAAAAGGAAGAAAATTCCAAGAAAACGGTTCACAACAAAACCGTTGCAAAAATCAGCGAACGCAAACGCCAAAGTGCCAGAAACACGCTTAAACAACAACTATATAAGGACATAGACTATGAAAATGCAGATGAATGATTACATCAAACTTGTAGATGAAAAACTTGACGAATTTATGCCGATACAATATCCTGACGATATTTTTAAGGCGATGAAATATACCGTAACCCTTCAGGGCAAAAGGTTGCGACCTGTAATGTGTCTTGAAACATGTAGAATGTTTGGCGGAAATTTTGAGGACGCAATCCCGACGGCTTGTGCAATCGAGATGTTGCACGCACAAACTCTTATACACGACGATTTGCCTTGTATGGATAACGACGATTACAGACGTGGCAAACTCACAAACCACAAGGTTTTTGGTGAAGCAAACGCTGTTCTGGCAGGTGACGCACTTTTGACTTTTGCACCTCAACTTATTGTGAAGAATTCTAAAAAACTCGGGGCAGAAAAACTTATCAATATTTTGGAAGAATATTTTCACGCAGCAGGGGCGTTCGGTGTAATTGCCGGTCAGGTTATTGATATAGAAAGTGAAAGAGCAACCTCAAAAATTCCTGACCCTGAAAAAACGCTTGAATATATTCATACTCATAAAACTGCAGATTTGTTCAAACTCGCCTTGCGTAGCGGTGCAATTATCGCAGACGCAACAGAAAAAGAACTTGAAGAGATTACGGAATTCGGGCAGTGTATGGGGGTAGCCTTCCAGATTGCCGATGATATTTTGGATGAAACCTCGACATTTGATGAGATGGGCAAGACCATGGGCAAAGACAAAGATGCAGGCAAATTGACATACACAAGCCTTTATGGGCTTGAAAAATCAAAAAAAGACCTAAACGAAAAACTTGACAAATGCCTTGATATCCTTCACAAGAATAACCTCAAATCCGAAGTCTTTGAGCAGATTTTGGAAAAGATTAGGATAAAATAGAAAGTGAAGAATGAGGCATAACTTCAACAAATGGCTATAGGGCGATAAGACCTCTACAGAGTGAAGTGTGAAGTGTGAAGGGACTTTTAAATTTGCCTTCTTCGGTGGAAACGCTTTCAGCAGACAAATCATGCTACCTAGTCGGCAGAGAATATTTCTCTGATGTCGTCCATCGTAAGTGATTTTACGATGTTTCTATCGACTGAAATTACGCTGTCAACAAGGTTTCGCTTAATCGTTTTGAGTTTTTGAATTTTTTCTTCGACCGTGTTTTTCGTGATAAGTCGATATACAAATACTTTTTTCGTTTGACCGATACGGTATGCTCTATCTGTTGCCTGATCTTCCACCGCAGGGTTCCACCACGGGTCGTAGTGGATTACGTAGTCCGCACCGGTTAAGTT
>ONYB01000053.1 GCA_900321895.1 uncultured Brachyspira sp. | reverse complement strand
TTTTCGTCAATCATCTGAAAACGGCACGGGTGTTGGACGTGTTTTAAACCCTCTTGAATAATATCCTCGGATAAAAACGGATAAACAAGACGAATTGCAGCAAGTGCAAGCGAAAGATTTTCCTGCTGATAAGTCCCTTTTAGAGAAAGGTTCGTCGTGTCCTCAAACGGAGAAATCATCAACAACAAAGAATTGCACTCGTCTGCCTTATCCCTGATTGCCTCGTAGCCTTCAGAGGTTACTATTGGGCAGTTCGGCTTGATAATTCCCGCTTTTTCAAAAGCAATTTCATCTTTTGTTTTACCGAGCCTTTCAGTGTGGTCAAGATCGATGTGGGTAATAATTGCACAAAGATTTTTTTTGATAATGTTTGTTGCGTCAAATCGCCCGCCTAAACCGGTTTCCAAAACAACGACATCGACCTTTTGTTCTTCAAAATACTTGAACATAACTGCTGTCAAAATTTCAAATTCCGTCAGGTGAATATCGTTTTTGTCAGCAATTTCGCAAATTTCAAAGACAAGCCTTGAAAACGCCTCTTTTGAAATCTGTCTGCTCGGTGAAAGATTATTTTGACAGTCTAAAACCTGAATTCTTTCTGTATATTCAAAAATATGCGGTGAGGTGTAAAGCCCGACTTTTTTGCCCGCCTGCCTCAAAACAGATGCTAAAATCGCACAGACAGAGCCTTTGCCGTTTGTGCCTGCAACATGAAAATACTCTAATTTATCTTGAGGATTTCCGAGCAATTCCATAACTTTTGAAATTCTATCCAATCCCAAATCAATATAGAATTTACCCTGCGAAGTCAAGAGTTTCACTGCGTTTTTGTAAATTTTTTCCATAATATTAATTCCCGAGAGTTTCAAGTTGAGCGACGATTTTTTCAACACCGTCATATTTTGCAAGTTTTAGTGCATTTTGTTGAAGTTCATAGAGTTTTTCCGAATTTGTAATCAACGCAACAAGTTCTTCTAACAAAGTTTTGGCATTAGCCTCACTATCTTCAAGATAAAAAGAAGCACCATTTTCAAGCATATATTTTGCGTTCTTTCTTTGGTGATCAGCTGCAGCATACGGGTACGGAATTAGAATAGAGGCTGCACCGCTCGCTTCGATTTCCGAAATGCTCAATGAACCAGCCCTTGATACTGCAATGTCAGACGCTTTCAAAACTGTTACCATATCGTCAAAATACGGACGGACAATCAAGTTTTTATCAGCCTCGTATTCGGGATAAATTTTTATTAACTGTTCAATTACACGCTCAAAATTTCTTTTTCCTGTCTGGAAAATTACCTGAACGTCATATTTTTGAGTTAAAGTTTGCAAAATTTCAACCGTTGCATCATTAATTGCTCTAGCACCTTGCGAACCTCCCATAATACATATCGTCATTTTATCATCAATTTTCATTTCTTTACGAGCTTCTGATTTTGACAATGATTTAAACTTTGGTCTTAACGGATTTCCGTTAACATAACAGTTTTTATTATTAATTGCTTTTTTTGCACAATCAAAAGCCAACGACACGGTAGCCGCTCCCGTTGCTAATTTTCGAGTAACCAATCCGGGATTAGCATCACAATCGTGCAACATATAAGGAACTTTCATTAATTTGCACGCAATCAAAATCGGTGCTGAAACATATCCGCCAGTTCCGAAGGCAGCCTTCGGCTTGTATTTTTTGATGTAACCTATCGATTTTATAACCGCAAAAAACAGTTGAATTCCCCATTTCAAAAGTTCGGGGCTCAATTTTCTCGGCATTCCGTGAATATTTACTGGCAAAAAGTTTTCGCTGTATGGTTTTTGACCGACTATAGAAAACTCTAAATTTTCAGGGTTTCCGATATAAAATATCTTGTCGCCTTTTTCGTAAAGTGCATCTGCGATCGCAATCGCAGGATAGATGTGTCCACCGGTTCCTCCACCGGTTATAAAATAAATATCTTTATCAGACATTTTCAATATTCCTTATTTTCTTAATTCTTTTCTTAGAGATATTCAACAAAACGCCCACCATACAAAGTGAAACAATCAGAGATGAACCGCCATAGCTGATAAATGGAAGCGGAACACCGGTTGTCGGGAAGAACGAGCTTGCAACGCTTATGTTCAAGAATGCCTGAAATCCGATTGAGAATGTTATTCCGACCGCTAAAAGTTTGCCGAACATATCAGGACAACGTGAGGCAATCATAAACCCTCTGTGGATTAGCGTAAAGAACAGACCGATAATCAAAACACAACCGACCCAACCGAGTTCTTCTGCAATAATCGCAAAAATAAAGTCGGTATGACATTCAGGCAAATACGAAAGTTTTTGAATAGAACCGCCGTAGCCGACACCCGAAAATCCGCCTGACGCAAAGGCGATCAGGGATTGAATAATATTGTAACCTGCTCCCTGCGGGTCGAGTTCAGGGTGTTGCCAAGTCTTGATACGCTGCATCTGGTAAGGCTTGATGATTGTTGTTGCAGCAATTACGACCGTCGTCATCATTACGCCCAAGCAACTGAAGAACAATTTTAACGAACCGCCTGCTGCCAAAAACATTACAACTGATGTCGACAAAAGCAAAATTACCATACTCAAGTTCGGCTGTTTAAAGATTAACCCGAGCATTATCAAAATTGGAATAAATGTCGTAACCCACTTGTTTTGATCAAGCAAATCCGCATCTTTTTTGAAAATTGTCGCAAGCAAAAGGACAACCGCAGGCTTTGCAAATTCGGACGGTTGCAGTTGAAATCCGAGGATATTTATCCAACGTTTTGCCCCGTTAACCGTAACACCCAAAGGCGTAAAGTCAACCAACATCAATAGAAAGATTACAGTGCCCGCAAAAATCAAATTCCACGCACCGAGTTTTTTGTAATCGTAATTTGTGAAAAACTTCAGCCCGAAAAAACCGACGACAAAACAGATTAACTGTTTTATCAAAAACTGTGCAGGATTTCCACCCTCATCAATGCACTTTGGAGCAGATGCCGAAAAAATCGCCATAAACCCGATGATTACCAAAAAGGCAACCGTAATCAAAAGAGCTTTGTCTGGAGCCGACACAATCGTGCTCTGAAAAGGTCTTCTCGGTCGTCTTTCAGCATAAGAACTGTTTCTACTCTCAAATCCTTGATAAGACATAATCCTTGAACACCCTTCCTCTTTCTTCATATCCGCTAAACATATCAAAGCTTGCACATGCCGGTGAAAGCAATACAACGTCAGGCTTTAATTCGATTGACTTGTCGATTGCTGATTGCATTGTGTTTTCTCGTATTATGTTGTCAAAACCGTTATTCTTGAGGTTTTCTTCAAACCTGTCAGCGGCTTCGCCAATCAAAATCACTGTCTTGATATGTTTTTTTATAGCTTCGCAAAATTCTTTCAAATCTGTATTTTTGTCACGTCCGCCCGCAATCAAAACCACATTTTGATTGTTGAAGGAATTAATTGCAACCAACGAAGCCTCCGGATTTGTAGCTTTTGAATCGTTGTAATAAGTTATTCCGTCTTTTTCTGCAACCTTCTCTAATCTGTGTTCCGGAACTTTGAAAGACATTATAGAAGTTCGAATATCTCCATTTGAAATTCCTTCCAATTTCGCACAAATTACGGCACATTCGACGTTTTGATAATTATGTTCTCCAATCAGCGGTGTGTCTTTCAGGTCGATAATGTGTTCTTCTTGCCCGTTTCTTTTGTAGAAGATTGCATCATTTTTGACATAACAACAATTTTCGCCGACTTCATCACCAAACATAAAGATTTCACCGGCAGCCTCTTTTGAAAATTCCAAAAGCTTTTTATCTTTTGCATTCAAAACAGAAAACGCAGGAGCTTGCGGATTTTTGAAAATTCTTGCTTTTGCTTTGAAATAATTTTCCAGTCCTTTGTGCCAGTCAATATGATCAGGAGTAAAGTTTGTCCAAACAGAAATTTGCGGTTGGAAAGACGGTGAATATTCCAACTGGAACGAACTGCATTCGCAAACAAAATAGTCAATACTTGTGTCGTCAATCAAGTCGCACGGTGGCATTCCATAATTTCCGCAAGGTTCAGCCTTATATTCGCTGTTCAAAATGTGTGCAGTTAATGCGGTTGTCGTAGTTTTACCGTTTGTTCCCGTGATTGCGATAAAAGGTTTGCCCGTCTGTGATGCCGCAAGTTCAATTTCCGAAATAACTCGGATTTTTTCATCTGCCAATCGTTGCATAATCTCACTATGCGGAGGAATTCCGGGGCTTGTTACAGCAATGTCGGAATCTTTTATAAATTCGTCACTATGTCCGCCAAACTCTATATTTATTCCAAGATTTCTCAACTCTGTTATTTTAGTTTTATCTTCTTCTTTTTCCGGTTTGAATTCAGTTATAAAAACGTCTGCCCCATGCTTGTTTAAATACTTTGCAGCAGCAATTCCGCTTTTTGAAAATCCCAATACCAAAATTTTTCTGTCAAACCAATTTGTAAACATATTATAAAATTCCTCTAGCCGTCAAATAAAACAATGTTAACGCTACAAATGACAAAATTGCCGAAATCATAGCGAAAACAACAACAATTTTCTTTTCACTCCACCCGCAAAGCTCAAAATGATGATGAATTGGTGCCATTTTAAAAACTCTTTTTCCGGTTGTCTTAAAACTCGTCACCTGAATGATTACGGACAAAGTTTCCACAACAAAAACCCCGCCCAAGAAAATTAAAAGAAATTCAAATTTGCTGATAACTGCAAGTGTTCCGAGCAAACCGCCGATTGCAAGAGAACCTGTATCGCCCATAAATACTTGAGCTTTAGGTTTGTTATATCTCAAAAATCCAACCAATGCTCCTGCCACTGACGCAGAAATAATCGCAACTTCAGGATGTCCGCTGAATAATGCAATAATTGCACTTGCAACAAATGCAAATACACCTGTAGAAGCCGCCAAACCGTCCAAACCGTCTGTCAGGTTGTAAGCATTTGACGCACCCGTGATTACAAATACAGAGAAGAACAAGAAGAACCATTTCAAATCAATTACATGCGAACAGATTGAAAAAGTTGTTCCGTTTGAATATGTCATCATCACGTACATCGTTGGCAAAAGTGCGATAGCAATTTGACGAACCAATTTCCCTCTTGCCGACAATCCGTCGTTAGCTTTTCCTTTGATTTTGAGGTAATCATCCTGAAATCCGGCAAAAGTATAGAACAATAACGTAAACAAAACGATTAAAGCTTCAGCTGACACTCGTTGTGCCAACAAAAGGGTTATAACAGATGCAATAATAATCGCCAAGATGATAAAAACACCACCCGTTGTCGGAGTTCCTTGTTTTTTTGCATGAGCTTCCGGTGCACAATCTTTGACATATTGACCAATCATTTTCTTTTTCAAAAAATCAATATATGGCACGCCGAACAGCAAACATAAAATCATTGACAGCAAAAATGCCACCGCTAACATTATCATATTCTAACCTCTCCCTTTATTTTTTCGATAATTTCTTCAAATTTCATACTTCGTGAAGCCTTCAAAAATATTGTATTCCCTGCATTAATATTCGCAAGTATATATTTAGAAACTTCATCATTATTTTCAAAATTCTTTACAAAAAGCCCGATATCCTCAAGCGGTTTTCCTATTTCTTCGGCAAGATTACCAACCGTCAAAAATTTTGCATTTTTCGGAGAGATTTTTGCCAAATATTCCCCAACACCTCTATGAAGCTCTCTTTCCATTTCTCCGAGTTCGCCCATATTTCCTAATACAAGCACCGGATTTTCGTACAACTGCAAAAAAGTTGAGGCTGCCGCCTTCATTGATTCAGGATTTGCGTTATAACTGTCATTTATAACTTTATATCCGCAGATTTCTTCGATTTCCCAACGTTTTTCAATCGGTTTGTAAGCAACAAGTCCTTTTTTTATTTCGTCATACGTCATGCCAAGCTTGAGCCCGAGATTTATTGCAGCAAGCGAGTTTTCAATATTGTAATCACCCTCAACATTCAATTCATAGACTTCTCCGCCATAAACGAATTTTGAATATGACGGATTTCTTTCCAAAATCTCAACGTCCTCAAGCGAATAAAAAATCTTTTCGCCGTCAAAATTCGCAAACTTTTTAATTCTTTCATTATTTTGTGAAATAAAAGTTCCGTCAGATTTCAGCCCTGTCACAATCTCGGATTTTGCCTTTGCAATATTATCCAAACTTCCTAATCTGCCAATGTGAGCCGAGCCCGCATTGGTGATAATTCCAAAATCAGGTTCTGAATATTTTGACAAAAGTTCAATCTCGCCCATACCTCTCATACCCATTTCAACAATCAAAACTTCGCAATCTGTAGGCATTGATAGCACAGTTTGACAAAATCCGATTTCATTATTGTGATTTGAAAAAGTTTTATGAGCCTTGAATTTTTCGCTGACAACAGAATAAACAAGTTCCTTCGTGGTAGTTTTGCCCGAACTTCCGGTAATTGCAACAACTTTCGGGTTAATCTTATTCCTGTAAAAATTCGCGATTTTCAAATATGCGTGCAGAGTGTTTTCAACCTTCAACACGATTTGGGCATTGTCAGGGTAATTCTTTCCCGTAATAAAACACCCCGCAGCACCTGCATCAATGGCATTTTGCAAAAAATTTTCACCATCAAAGCTTGCTCCTTTTAAGGGTAGATAGATTTCTCCGGACTTCACGGTTCTTGTATCCGTCGAAATATTATAACTTTCTTCACCTACAGTGCCTTTGATTAATTCAGCACCCGTTGCCATCAAAATTTCTTCTAATTTAAACATCATATTTACATGATACTTCAAACAAAACGTGAGAGGAAAAAGTTAATAAATATTAATACTACTTGACATGACTTTACTCTTAGCAGATAATAATAACACGTATTACTATGGGTAAATCGTTAATAAAGATGTGTTGAGGTCAACTTAACTCACTACGAAACCCAACATTTGAAAGGAAAAGACACATGTACGCAATCGTAGAAACCGGTGGAAAACAATACCCCGTTGAAGAAGGACGTTACGTAGACGTTGAATTACTTGATGTTGAAAAAGACAGTAAAGTAGTATTTGACAAAATCATCATGATTGTAAACGGTAAAAAATCTAAAGTAGGTCAACCTTATGTATCAGGAGCATCTGCTGAAGGAACTGTTTTGGCTCACGACAAAGCAAAAAAAGTTATCGTTTTCAAACAAAGACCTAAAAAAGGTTACAGAAAAAAACAAGGTCACAGACAAGGCTTCACCAGAGTAATGATTAACAAAATCAGAACATCTGCACAAAAGAAAGCCGCTGAAACCGCTGAAGCGTAAGTAGTAAAAAGAAAAACAACAAAAGGAGAATTTAAAAATGGCACATAAGAAAGGTATGGGATCTACCCGTAACGGTCGTGACTCCGAAGCTAAGCGTTTAGGCGTTAAGAAATTCGGTGGCGAAATCGTTAAAGCCGGAAATATCATCGTTCGCCAACGTGGAACAAAAGTTCACCCTGGCAACAACGTAGGTATCGGTTCAGACGATACTTTGTTTGCATTAATTGACGGCAAAGTTCAGTTTGAAGCACACAGACGTGACAGAAAACAAGTTAGCGTTTACGCAGTGTAGAATACCAAACAAATAAATTTAAAAAGCGACATTGTGAAAACAGTGTCGCTTTTTTGTTGTAGCTTTGCTTGAAAAAAGTGGAAAAATACCACGTTTTTCTCACCCAAAAAGTGTTTATTATATATTATCTATTGTTAGTGCGGAAATAGCTCAGTTGGTAGAGTATCTGCCTTCCAAGCAGACTGTTGCAAGTTCTACTTATGTCTCGTACGGCTAAAATTCTTAAAGTTTTGTAAATGTATTTTTGTGATATATTTTGAGTATGAAAAAGCTGTTATTAAAATTTTGTATATTTTCTTTCTTCTTATGCAGTTCTTTGCATCAAGTTTATGCAGATGTATTAAATCAAAAACTTGATAGTGTTGCGAATTCGTCTAAACAAAATATTGAATATAAAATTGACGATAAAATTTCAAAAGAACTTAAAGATGCTATAGAGGACGTTTATGGGAAGGAAAATGTTGATGAAATTTATAATGTGATTTTGGATAAGGTGGTTGCGTCTGTTAATTCTAGACCTGCAGAATTAAAACAACAAGATTTATTAAGAAGTTCTGATTGGTATAAAAATGAAATTATTTATATGTTTTATGTTGATCAATTTGGAGTTATTCAACAAAATAAATCAAATACGTTTAGTGATGCAACTAAGATGTTAAAGTATTTAAAAAATTTAGGTGTTACCACATTATATATACTTCCTTTTGCGGATAGTCCGATGAAAGATGCAGGTTTTGATGTTAAAAATCCCCAAACGGTAAGACAAGACTTGGGTGGAATGAAAGAGTTTATATCTTTTGTTAAACAAGCAAAAGCTTATGGCTTTAGAATAAAAGCGGATTTGGTTTTAAATCATTTTTCGTCTGAACATGAATGGTTTAAAAGATTAGAACAAGGGGATGAAAGTGCATTGAAATATTTCGTTTATACGGATAAAGAACCTAAATATAGAAAATATCAGGATGAGAAACTGGGTACTGTTATTGAATATGTTGAAGATGATGGTAAAGTGTCAAAACGTAGATTAATTTTCCCCGAAAATGTAGAAAATAATTATAGAAAAGTTACGGTTAATGGTAAAATCTATTATTTATACCATACTTTTTATCCGTTTCAGCTTGATATAAATTGGGAAAATCCTGAGGTTTTATATTATGCTTTAGATACAATTACTAATTGGACAAATTTAGGAATTGATATCTTTAGGATGGATGCAATTCCTTATTTGATAAAAGAAAAAGGTACAAGTGCGGAAAATTTACCGAGGACTCATTCTGTTATTAAAATATTAAGTGATTATATTCAATTAACAGCTCCGTCAAGT
>ONYB01000056.1 GCA_900321895.1 uncultured Brachyspira sp. | reverse complement strand
GAAGGCGACAATTTTGTTTCGGTTGAGGCAATTAACCCTGAAGACCTGAATGAAAAGTACAGAGTTATGGTGCACAAGGTTATGCAGAAAAAAGAAATTTTGCAAAATACAGTGAAGGAAGCCATGGAAAATTTTGAAAAAATGGTTTATTCAAAAAATAAAGTTTAAGTAAACAAAGTAATCTAACGTTTAACGAATAGGAAAGGACAAAAAACATGAATTCAATTTTAGACAAAATCATGAAACCAAAATCAATAGCGGTTATTGGTGCGTCAACAAAAGAACACACAATCGGTTCTGATATCATGAAAAGATTACAGGAATACAATTTTAACGGTAAAATTTTTCCTGTAAACCCAAAAGGCGGAATTATTGAAGGACTTCAAGCATATACTTCTGTTTTGGAAGTTCCGGAAGAAATTGATCTTGCAATTATTGTTGTAAATGCAAAATTCGTTTTGGCAACAATCGATCAATGTCACGAAAAAGGAATCAAAGGTCTTTGTATTATTACAGCAGGCTTCAAAGAAACAGGTAAAGAAGGTGCTGAAGTTGAAAAACAATTAGTAGAAAAAATCAAGGCTTACGGTATGAGATGCGTTGGTCCTAACTGCTTAGGTGTTGTAAATACTCACCCTGACGTTAGAATGGACGGCTGCTTTGCAGAATCTCTTCCTGAACGTGGAAACATTGGTTTTGTTTCTCAATCAGGTGCTTTAGGTGGCGGTATTTTGAATATTTTGAAAGATTTGAACCTTGGTTTCGCTCAGTTCATTTCAATCGGTAACCAAGCTGACGTTAATGCTGAAACAGCTCTTGAATATTGGGAAGATGAAAAAGACGTTGAACAAATTCTTCTTTATATGGAATCAATTCAAAATCCGGCTAATTTTAGAAAATTGGCTTCAAGAATTACTAAGAAAAAACCTATCTTGGCTTTGAAAGCAGGTAGATCTGCTGCAGGTGCATCTGCTGCATCATCTCACACAGGTTCTTTGGCTGGTGCTGATAAAGCTGCTGCTGCTTTGTTGAAACAATCAGGTGTTATCAGAGAATTTTCTTTGAAAAACTTGTTCTCAACTGCAAAAGTTTTTGCTAATTGCCCAATTCCGAAAGGTGACAGAGTTGCTATTATCACAAACTCTGGTGGCCCTGGTATTATGGCAACAGACGCAGTTTGCGAATACGGTATGCAAATGGCTAAAATTTCTGATGAAACAAAAGACAAATTGAGAAGTTTCTTGCCGTCTGCAGCATCAGTTAAAAACCCAATCGATATGATTGCATCAGCTCCTATCGAACACTACAAACAAACTCTTGAAACAGTTATCGCAGATGAAAATGTTGATATGATTATTACAATCTATCTTCCGTTCTTGGGCTTGAAAGATATTGATGTTGCAAAAGCATTAATGGAAATCAAAGCAGAACATCCGGAAAAACCTGTTATCGGCGTATTTATGACTAAGAGTGAATTCTTTACTAAGATTTCTGATATGGATGTTAATATGCCATTCTTTATGTATGCCGAAGAAGCTGCTGACGGTTTGAACAGATTGAACCAACAAAGACTTTGGATGGAAAGACCGGAAGGTAAAATTCCTTGCTATGATGTAGATAGAGCTAAAGTTGAAAGCATTATCAAAAAATCATTGGCAGAAGGCAGAGCTCAGTTGACTACATTGGAATCAATCGACGTATTGCAGGCTTACGGTATCAGAGCTTGTAAATACGGTTTGGCAACAAACGAAGATGAAGTTGTTGAACTTGGTAATTCAATCGGATATCCGGTAGTTATGAAGATGACTTCAAAAACAACATCTCACAAAACTGATGTAGGCGGTGTTGTTGTAAACATTAAATCAGAAGAACAGTTGAGAAAAGAATACAAAGGCTTGCTTGAAAGACTTGAAGCAAAAGGTTTGTTGGAAGGTCTTGAAGGTGTAATCATTCAAGAAATGGTTAAAGGCTCTCGTGAAATGGTTTGTGGTATCGCAACAGACCCACAATACGGCCCGATGATGATGTTCGGTTTGGGCGGTGTATTCGTAGAAGTTATGAAGGACGTAACTTTCAGAATTGCTCCTTTGACAGATGTTGATGCTGAAGAAATGATTAAATCAGTTAAAGCATATAAATTGTTGGAAGGTGCAAGAGGTACAAAACCGGCTCAAATTTCACAAATTCAAGAAACTTTGTTGAGATTGTCACAGTTGGTATCTGATTTCAAATTTATTGATGAATTGGATATCAACCCGTTGTTGATTTCAGAAGCAACAGGTGAAGGTATTGCTGTTGACGGACGTATCAAGGTTAGAATGGAAGAAGCTAAAGAAGCTCTCGGATGTTCTTGCGGATGCGGCGAAGCAGCTTGCTCTTGCTGTCACTAATTAGCAAACCGATTAAAAAATTGCAAAAGGTCGTTGACAACAGCGACCTTTTGTTTTTATAATTTGGTGCAAAATGGTTTTATAAATATACATTACAGGGATAAAAAGGCAAAGTTATGATAAAAATATACCCCAGACTACATTCGGTTGTAGGTGCAACAATGGATAGAATAGATGTCAGAAGAGCTTCCAGCTTGAGCCAAACAGAAATCGGCAAAAAGTTTGTTGATTGCGTGGTTGCTGAATCAGGAGCACCGAGCAACAATTCTATCACAATGATAAAGAACTGGAAAAGGGCTTACGACGCACATTTCAAAAGAAACATGATGGTAAGCAATATAGAAGATACAATCAAAAAAACACAAAAATTCGACAAACTCGGATAAAAAATGAAGAGTGAAGAGAGAAAAGTCCATAT
>ONYB01000059.1 GCA_900321895.1 uncultured Brachyspira sp. | reverse complement strand
ATATACAATATATTTTATAGATATGTGGGTAAGCTGGGGATTGGCATTATTTAGGTGAGGTGAATAAGTGAATAGGTAAATTCGCCCTAACGGGTTCGTGAATAAGTTCTTTACGTTCGCTTCGCTCAAAAACAGCTTTGGTGCGTAACACCCGATAAGAACTTATTTACTTATTAACCTATTCACTTATTCACCTCAAAAAGCTTTTCGCTTACAATTACAGCCAACGTTACAACAGCTCTTCATATGGCATGTAATCCACACCCCCAACGGCTTTGTAGATGTTTATTGCAGAGATAATAGTGTTAATTTTGTTGGAAATTTCGGATTTTTCAGACATTATCAGGGCTTCTTTTGCCTCCATAATCTCTACATCCGTACTTGTTCCGATTGCCAAACGTTTTTCCACAAGTGCATATTTGTCATTTTCAATCTTATAACGTTCTTTACTTGATTGAAGGTTTGCACGAGCAGTTTTGGCACTCATCATCGCGTCATTAACCTCTTGGATTGAGGTCAAAATCGTTTTCTCGTACATTTCAAGGGCTTTTTCATATTCCAACTTTTTGTATCTCAACATCGCCATCTTTTTGCCACCCGTAAACAAATCCAACGACGGCATTACGCCAATATTTGACAAAAACGAATGTGAACCGAAAACCTTTGACAAGCTGTACGCATTGAACCCAACTTGTCCAAAAACCACAAATTTCGGCAAGAATTCACGACGTGCAACCTTTACATCGATACCCATTTTCTTTATATAATATTCCGATTTTATTAAATCAGGACGGTTTTGGATAGCCTCGGTCTTAATATCGGCAGGGAGATTTACGGTTTTTATTTTGTCGTAAGAGGTTCTGTTGATTTGCGTAACATTTCTGTCACCGAGTATAACCTTTAATTGGTTTTCCAAAACGTCCTGTTTCTCTTTCAAATTATTCAAATCTTCTTTATATAACGTCAAAAGTTGTCTGCTGTTCAATACCTGTTGAATTGGACAAAGTCCGCCCTCATACTTCTTTTCGTATAATTTTACGAGTTTGGTTTGTAAATCGACTAACTTTTCTTGGTTTTCTATTAACTTATCTGCTTTAATAAGGTTATAATAATTTGACGCTAAAGCCGTAGTAATCGCAATATAAGAAGCTCTTTCATCCTGTTTAATCATCTCTAAGCGTTCTTTCATGCTTTTTGTTCTCAAATAATTTTCACCCCAAATATCGGCCTCATAAGTCATTGTAATCGGGAGCAAAAACCTGTTCTGATTATAATCAGGGATTGCCACTCCGCCAAAGTGGATTTCTGACGACGTAAATTCTCTGCTGATTTGCGGATTGAAGGTCAACTGCGGAAGTTGATCGGCAAATGCCATTTTTACAACCTGCTGAGCCTGTTTTGTCGACGCCGTTGCAATCTTCAAATCACGGTTATTTTCGTAGGCAAACATCAAATTCTTATTAAGATTTTCATCACCAAATTGTTTCCACCAATCAAGATTTACATATTCAATCTTGTCGGCGACAAGCGGTTTTGATTTAGATTTTGCCTGAACACTCATCGGCATGGCTGCCAAAATTAATAGGATAAATATAATTTTATAAATTTTCATACTTCTTTTTCCTTATAAAAACAGGGGATTTCGTAATTTTTTCAAAAAAAACTTTTCGACACGAGTTTGCGAAAAATTTTTCTTGTGTTATCATAATAACACAAGAAAAATTATGGAACAACTAGATTTATTAAAAAGCCGAATAGGGATGAAGTTGGTGCGAATAGGGAAGATGACCAGAGCTATTGCCGTGCAAAGATTTTCGGCAAAAAACTTTGAAATCACTCCGGAACAGCTCATGGTACTTTCTGCACTGATTGACCATGACGGGCTTTATCAGCGTCAACTCGGAATGATTACCCTAAAAGATCGCCCAAATATCACAAGAATTATCAATATTCTTGAAAAAATGAACTTCGTCACCCGCAAGCCTGACGTTAACAAACGAAAAATCTACAAGATTTTTGTAACCGACGAAGGCAAAAATGTTGTGAAAAAGGTTATGCCGACAGCCTTAGAGCTTTGGGAAAACATTGTTGACGGAGTTGACGAAGATGAGCTTGAAATCACCCTAAAAGTTATGAATAAATTTAAAGAAAATTTAATGAAAGATATGAATATACAAATATAAGAGGAAGATGATATGGAAGAAAAAAAAGACCCAACTCCCAAAAAAGATGATGATTTCAAACCATTAAATAAAGAAGAAATTGAAACAAAAGCTAAAGAAAGAATAAAAGAACGCAAAACACGCAAGAAAAAGAACCGTCACGAATACGAGAAAAAACGTGTAATCGTTCCGTCAATAACAGCGGGAATTCTCGTAATATTAGGTATTGCAGCGGCAATTCATTCCACATATTTTCAATCAACAGACGATGCGTTTGTCGAAGGAAGGCTTATTACTGTAGCCCCTCGAGTTTCCGGCCCTGTCGTAAAACTTCTCGTTGACGATAACGACGAAGTCAAAGCGGGCGATTTGATTTTGGAAATCGATCCTGCCGATTATCAGGTGAAATTACACCAAGCAGAAGCAAAACTTGCGGAAGCAAAAGCCGAATTAAACGTAACAGAAAAAGAGGTTGAAAAGGGTGTTGCAAACGTAAACCAGACATCGCAAGACGTATCTTCGGAGCAATCAAAAATGGGCTTTGCCAAAAATGATTACTCAAGATACAAAAAAATGTACAAAGATGGCATTGTTTCAAAACAAGACTACGAAAACAGCAAGACAAAATTTGAAGTAGCAACCGCAAACAACAACGCCGCAGAGGAAAAAGCTCAAGCCGCAAAGCACGCACTTGCATCAAACGAAGCAAAGACCGAGGCAATGACTGCTAACATCAAAAAGCTTGAAGCGGAAGTCGAACAAGCAAAACTAAATTTGCAATACACAAAAGTTTATGCCCCGCAATCAGGCATGGTTTCTTCAAGAAGTGTCGAAATGGGCAACTACCTTCAAATCGGTCAACCTGTTATGCAAATCGTCCCGAAACAAGTTTGGATAGTAGCAAACTTCAAAGAAATTCAGCTTACAAATATGAAACCGCACCAGCCTGTTTCAATAAAAATCGACACATACCCGAACAAAAGATTTAAAGGTGAAGTTCAAAGCATACAGCGTGCAACAGGTGCAAAATCAAGCCTGTTCCCTCCTGAAAACGCTGTCGGAAGTTACGTAAAAATCGTACAAAGAATTCCGGTTAAAATAGTTTTTACCGAAGATATTTCCGAATACAACATCGTACCGGGGATGTCCGTAGTACCAAAGGTTAAGGTGAAATAGAGAGGAAGTGAATAAGCAAATAAGTTAATAGGTGAATAAGTTCTTATCGTTCGCTACGCTCAAAAGCAACATTCTATTCACTTATTAGCTGTAGGGTGGAGAAAAACGAAGTGTTCCCCACCAAAACACAAACAATTACCCTCACCCTTAAAATCTAGCATTCGGCACAGCCTCAAGCTGATTTTCAGCCCTCTCCCAAAGGTAGAGGGGAGAATTTCAAAATGGGCTCACTATTGTAGAATTTACAAAAACAGCTCAACTATACGAACTTATTCACTTATTTACCTATTAACTTATTTACTTTTTTATAAAGGAAACATAAATGTCAGACACAACAGTTCAACAAAAATCGATAAACCCCTATATCGTTGCGATAGCCGTACTTTTGCCAGCGTTTTTGGCATTGGCGGCATCTTCCGCAACAAACGTAAGCCAACCGCATATCGCAGGGTTCTACGGTGCAACCCAATATGAGGCAAACACCGTCGTCACCTGCTACATTATCTCAGGCGGGCTAATGTTGCCTGTAACGGGCTATTTGGTAAGATTAATCGGGAAAAAGCTCTTGATGTATTACAGCATTTGGATTTTTTGCCTCGGCTGTTTGTTGTGCATTTTAGCCCCGAATTTGCAGGCTCTTATCGCTGCAAGAATTGTTCAAGGTATCGGCAGCGGTTGCATTTTACCGCTCTGTCAAGCCGTTTTATTAGAAGTTTTTCCACTTGAACAACGTGGAGTTGCGATGAGTTTGTTCGGAGTTGCCGCGATGTTTTCACCGCTTGCCGGCCCGTTTATGGGCGGGTTTTTGACGGATAACTACTCTTGGCAATGGATTTTTATTATAAATATTCCGCTTTGTATGCTGTCGTTTTTGTTGGTGAAACTCTTCGTTCCGTCCGACAAACCCGAAAAATTAAAGTATAACAAAAAATTCGATATCGTCGGATATCTGTCGATTGTAACCGCTATGGCATGTATGCAGATTATTTTGGATAAAGGTGAACAGTTCAACTGGTTTGACACCCCGTGGGTTTGCTGGCTCGGCGGAATTTGTGTGTTCTCGTTTGTATTTTTCTATGTTTGGGAATTGGAATATAAATATCCGGTAATTGATATCAGAGTTTTTAAGGATAGAAACTTCCTTTTCGGAACGATGATCAGCTCTTTTATCAATGTAATGCTTTATTCAACACTGCTTTTAGTCCCAATGTTCGTTCAAAGTCTTTTGGGCTACAGCCCGTCAATGTCCGGACTTTTAATGTTCCCGAGAGCAATCGTCTGCTTTGTCGGACTTTTGGTTGTCGGTGAAATTTCAAAGCACGTAAACCCGAAATTGCTCACCCTTATCGGGCTTGTAATAATGAGTGTTTCATTATTAATGCTAACCCAAGCCAACACAACATCATCTATGGAAAGTATTATTTTGCCGAACCTCTTGTTGTGTGTCGGTGTTCCGACAGCGTTTGTACCGATTACAGCAATGTCATTTATGACTTTGCCCGCAACTAAAAATGCTGACGCTGCTGCACTTCACGCTCTGTTTAAGAACTTGGTAACTGCGTTTGCGACAGCGATTTCCGCAACTTTTATAGCAAGAGTTTCCCAAATCCACCAAAACTACCTTTGTGCGGATTTGGTTTATCACAACCCGATTTTCAGGATTAAACTGACCGCCCTCAAGACAAAATTTTTAATCCATTACCCTGCGGTTATGGCTGCGAAAAAAGCTAACGGAATGCTTTATAAACAAATGTTGCAACAAGCAAGGCTTTCGGCGTTTTTCGACGCGTTCACGGTACTTGCGGCACTTTGTCTGATTGTAATCCCACTTTTGATGTTTTTGAAAATTAAAAAAGCTAAAAAAGAGGCTCAATCCAAAGCATCATAGGCACACTTAACTTCTTTGATATCCTGCCACATTAGCCATTTCGGACTGCCTTGCTCGTGCGAGTCATTTCGCAAAAGGTATGACGGGTGGAATATCGGCATCATTTTACTGTCAAAAGGCCCGTCAAACCACTTGCCACGAAGTTTTGTAATTCCTGTGGTTGTGTTAAGCATTGATGAGAGTGCAACTTTACCGCAAAGAAGAATTATTCTCGGTTTTAAAATTTCGATTTGAGCATCCAAAAACGGTCTGCAAGCCTCTTTTTCCTCCGGCAACGGGTCACGATTATTTGGCGGACGGCATTTCAAGGTATTACAAATATATACATCTTTCTGTCTTGAAAGCCCAACCGACGCAAAAATTCTGTCCAAGAGCTGACCTGCTTTCCCAACAAAAGGTTCGCCCTGCATATCTTCATAATACCCCGGAGCTTCGCCGATTAGCATAAGTTTATGATTAGGAATTCCCGCCGAAAAGACAATATTTGTTCTAGTTTTGCCAAGTTCGCACTTGTCACAATACTGACACATATTTTTTACGTCGTCTAAATCTTCCTGAATGCTCATATAAATCCTTGCTTTCCAAGTAAAAATTAGCACGAAAAAATTTAAACATGAAGAGAAAAATTTACTTTTGTAACGGTCTTTTCACTTTTGAAGGTTCGTTTTTCACAAAAAATCATTTTTATACTACAATGTATACAAAGGTTATCAAAGAAAAGGAGAGAAATATGCTAACTAAAACATCTTCAGTAAAAACAACTTTTTCGGGTGTTGATTTTTCAAAATATTCTTCAAAAGTATCCGAATTTGTTAACGAATTTTCAAAAAGAGCAAACAAACAAGGACATTTTTTAAACTGGGTTAACCTCCCACAAGAACAAATCAAAAGATTAGACAGCCTGTACGAAATGGCTGAAAACTTCAAAAACCAAACAGGGGCAAAAAAATTAAGCGTTATGGGTATAGGCGGTTCTAAACACACCGTTGAACACATGCTCAGCATCAACGGCTTGAACATCTGCCACGACTCTGTAGAATTTTATTCTGACGTTGATTCTGTCAGCCTTGCAAGATTTATGTGCAAAATCGGCGACATCAAAAACGTTAACTTCATGATTGCCTCAAAATCAGGCTCAACTTTTGAAACAAAAGACGGGTTTTTAAGAGTTCAACAAATGTTGGTTGAAGCATATATGGCTGAAGGCAAATCCGAAGCAGATGCTAAAAAACTTGCATCTAAACACTTTATCGCCGTAACCGACGGAAACGCTGAAAAAAGCGAACTTAGAAGAACTTCAATCGCAGACGGTTGGATTGGCGACTTATTCATCCACGACGATGTTGGCGGAAGATTCTCAGCATTCGACGATCACGCAATCTTCGCTCTTATTTGGGCCGGCATGAAAAAAGACGACTTAAAAGCAATGCTTACCGCTGCTCAAGAAATGTCAACTCAATCATTGACAGCTGACCTTGAAATTAACGATGCATTGAAAGAAGGTATTTTCTGGGCTGACGCAAAACTTAACGGAATTGAAGCTTCTGTTCACCAATACATGGGTTCTATGTTTGAAAACACTGTTTACTGGCATGCTCAAATGCAAAACGAATCTGTTAAAGATACACTTAAACAGGTTGCAAAAGTTCCTGATGCAATGCACCACAGTGCTGAAGCTCACTTCAACCCTGCAAACAAACTTGCTTTCGCATTGACTGTTCCTGTTGATAACGGGGTTTGCAAAGAAAACGCAGAAGCTTATATCGGTGCTTTAACAAAATCTTACGAAATCACCGGTGCTTTCTTTAGAGAAGATGTTGAAACTTCTGAATTCGGATTGACTCCGGCTGCAGCAGGTGCTATGACAATGCTCAGAGCTTACGCAACCGTTTACCAAGAAATCGTTCAAGCCGTAATGACAGGTAAAGAGTTGCCGGAAGTATTCGACAGCGTACTTCAACCGCACGTAGAATTCTACAAAAAGAACCTCAAAGGCGGAGTCGTTGTTCCGGGTAGAATTTCTAAATAAGAAATTTCAAAATCAAACTAATAAAAAGGTCAGAGAAATCTGACCTTTTGTTTTTGTATATATACCGAAGGATGCTGAGTATTTGAGGTAGGATAAATCTTCAACATTTACATAACTATTGTAAGGCATGCCTAACAATTTGTCAAGTAGTATTTTTTATTGCACTTGACATTGATTCATGTCTTTAATACTATTAAAGAACAGGTTGAGGCGACATGGCCAAGTGGTAAGGCAGAAGCCTGCAAAGCTTTTATCCCCCAGTTCGAATCTGGGTGTCGCCTTTTTTACTCTTTTAGTTTTGGCTTTTTATATTGCCCAAACTTTTTAAAATAAAATATTTTGGGCGAGTGGCGCAGTTGGTAGCGCACTTGAACGACATTCAAGGGGTCACTGGTT
>ONYB01000099.1 GCA_900321895.1 uncultured Brachyspira sp. | reverse complement strand
ATGATTAAAGGAGCAAACTGCGACCTAAACCAACTTTCACAATTATTGGAACTTTCAAAAGATAAAAACAACCTAAAACTCTTAAAAAACTTAAACTCAATACCGGGAATTTTCAACTCACAAGTAAAATATAATCCCGACGATATAATCAAAATTTTATCTTCTGACAAAGTAAAAAGACTTAATAAAAACATTAATGAATACAAAACATATATCTCATTAAATGCACACAAACCGGATTTTGCCGACAATTTACTTAAAGAACTTGAATACGAAATCCCGACTCTAGACCAAGAGAAACTCAAAAACCTTTTAACAGTTCAATGTAATTATTCAAGATCAAAAGTTGTCCGATTATTCGGAACAAATTATGCGGCAGAAAATCTTAATCATTACGCAATCAGACTTATAGACAATTCTTCTCTATTTTCCGAAAAGCTCAACAAAGATTTTGCAAAATTTAGCGATGAAGAAATAAATTTCTGCGAATATTTATTAAAAACAACCAACAAAAAAAATATTAACTTTAGGGACAGATATATTTACGCAAACGAAATCGCCGACGAAAAAGCTGCAAAACAAGCTCAAAGACTTTTTGAAAGAGTTGATGAAGATAAAAACATGCGAAAAGTCTTAAACTACTTTGTAGACAACCACAAAATTATGCGTTCTGCCGACGACTTCAACTTTTATGCAGATGTATTCGGATCTAAAACTTTGGCAGATAACATCAAAAATTTTGAAGAAATTCTCACTGAAACGTACGGAATGAGCAAAGAAGAACGTGTTGAAATCCTTAAAAATAACCTGAAAAACCCTTTTTACATTTCGAGCAAACGATTAAAAAAAGAACAACAAACAGATTTCAACATTCTGGCAAACGAACTGTTTTTCCCTAAAACCAGAGTCGCAATAAGAAAAGCAGGACGTAATTTTATGCATTCATTCTTACCTAAAATATTAGAAAAAGAAAGCATTACTGAAATAAACGAAGCTCCTCTTATAGCTTTACGAGAAGCAAAAGAACTTGCTGCAAAAAAAGAAGCAGAAAGAATTGCCATTGAAAAAGCTCAATTAAAAATAACGAAAAAACTTGCAAACAAAGCTAAAAAACTTCAAATAAAACAAGACGGCATAAATATTATCAAAAAAAGATTTAAATCAAAACAGGATTTTGGCAGCAAAATCAAACGATTTACAAAAATGCGAAACAAATTGTTAAATACAATGTTTGATGCAGTAAAAGAACTTCGGACACAAGAACGAGCTAACGGAGTCAAACGACCGAAATCAAACAACAACGACGTAATCAGACTTTATCAAAAAATTAACGGCAAAAACCAAAAATTAGTAAAAAATATGCTAAATGCAAGAACGGACGACGGTAATCGAAGATTTACTCTAAAACAGATAATAAAAGCATTAAACAATCCTGAAAATTAATATATGTGAAAACGCGGGCGAAATTCGTAACGAATTTCGCCCCGCATACTAAATCTTGTAATACAGTTGTGGTGTTATATTGTAAAATCTGTGTAAAAGCGAAAGCTCACTAGATGCCAAGATTAAAATTAAAGCGACAACGATTGCATATTTTACTGAATTGTAGTCGTATTTTGCCTTTGATGTTTTAAAAAGTAAAAACATAGGCATCATAAGTGGAATAAAATATTTGCCATTGAGCCCGAGAACAACACTGTTTCAACTGGTGTCCACATTATGTAAAGGCTTGTATATGTGATTATGACACCTGTCAAAATCGTCACGGCAATAATTGCTTTTTGCCAATTTTGGAGTTTGAAATTGAAGCCGTCAGCCTTAATCCCGAAATAAATTAAGAACGGATAAATAAGGTATGTCATAAAGTCAAGACGAGTATCTTGCCAACCTAAAACTCCAATCATTGTGATAAATAAGCGTGGAGTTTTGACGAAAAATGTCTTGATTAAAACCCCGATATATTGTATCGGGTGTGATTTTATGAAAGCAATTTGCAGGTCAGAATTTGCGACGGTGTTATTCATATTTAAGGTAAGTCCTTTTATACAAAAACTCCAAAATATCAAAGCTCCGAAGGCTGAGATCAAGACTGTCAAAATCGACATGACATAACTTTTCTTTGAGTTGAATTTTGAAATTGGTAAAAGAAAGATCAGCGGTAACAGCAAAATATAAGATTTAGATAAAGCAATAAGTATTGCGGTAATCGTTAAAGCCAAAAGTCGTTTGTCAAAAAATTTGAGCGATTTTTCGTTAGTTAAACACTTTAAAAGAAGAGCTATCCATAAAAAGTTAAACCCTAAAACAGCTACATCACAGGTATAAGCTCCGGCAAGTGACAACGACATTGGCATTAGTGCAAGACACAAAAGCGGGAGTTTGAAAAACGGAACAGTTCGCAAAGCCAAATAAACCAGCAAACAGTAGAGTAGCAAATTGCCGAGCCTACCGAGATAATACGCAACTGCAAGCCTATCAGAAAGAACTTTGCCGAGATTTATTGCGGGAGCTTGCGAAAGATAGCAAATCGGCGAATAAAGAGCCGTGTTTGTAAATTCCGTGTATTGAGTTTGGGTTGGTGCTATTTTTCTTGCAAACGTCGAGTTGATGATCTGTAAGTCTGACTTTTTGTCGATATTTTTTATAAAAGGGAAAAAATCGTCATAAAAAGCAGATAGCGACGACGGAATTATGTCACCGATTTTTCCATTGAGATTGTGAGCAAGAAATTTCCCTTGAGAAATTTGATAAGCTCTAAAAAAGTGCATGTCTTCGTCCACCGATTGAAACGGTGGTAATATAAATACATACAAAAACCCAAACACAACCGCCAACAACAAAAATATTTTTTCAATAGCCCAATCTTTTATCATAACGGTTTAATATTAGCAGAAAAATAAGGGAATGGGT
>ONYB01000096.1 GCA_900321895.1 uncultured Brachyspira sp. | reverse complement strand
GTATAATAAACAAAAAAAAATTGCGATTTTTTTTTTTTTGAGTTAAATTGTAAATGAAAAGAGGAGGAGAGCAATAAAATGGAACATTGGATTTATACCCTAAATATCCTCGGACACAGTGTTTCGGTAAACATGGATACAATAATAACCATGTGGCTCACGATGTTGCTTTTGATACTATTAGCTTTAGTAACTACCAGAAAAGTTTCGATTATTCCAAGCAAACTTCAATTAATGAGCGAAGGAATTATTAAATATTTTACAAACATTACGGAATCAAGCATGGGTAAAACTGAGGCTCAAAGACATTTACCGTTAATTTTGACTTTGTTTATGTTTATCTTGACCGCAAACTTAGTCGGGCAGTTACCTTGGCACTTGATTCATCTGCACACGGGTGAACTCGCTTCCCCGAACAATGATATTAATATGACGGCAGCAATGGCTATTGTTGTATCATTATATTACATATATTATGGTGTTAAGAAGAAAGGATTTCACTTCTTTTTCCACGGATTTGGTGTTGACGGAATTATCATTACCCTTGTCGATACCCTTGAATTGTTCGTAAGACCGTTTTCTTTGGCATTACGACTTTTTGCAAATATTTTTGCCGGTGAAGTTCTTGTGTTCACAATGGTAGGAATTGTTGCATACATTGCACCGCTTCCGTTCATGTTGTTTGAATTATTCGTCGCATTAATTCAGGCACTTGTATTTACCTTGTTGTCTACAACATACATTTCAATGGCAATTAACGAAGAAAAATCAGAGTAGTATTTACATATAAGAAGGAGAAAAATTATGGCAATTGATCAAATCGCAACAGCGTCTTTAGATTTAGCAAAATTGGGTGCAGGTATCGCAATCGGTTTCGGTGCAATTGGCGGAGGCTTAGGTCTGGGTATTGCAACAAAGGGTGTTCTTGATGCTATCGCAAGACAACCTGAAATTAAAGATGAAGCCTTCAAAAACTTCATTATCGGTGCAGGTCTTGCTGAAGCAACCGCAATTTACGCATTACTTGTAGCATTATTGTTATTATTTGTTAAATAGTTTTTGAAAGAAGGAAATCATGCTTCAGTTTAACGCAACATTTTTAGTAGCAATGTTTAGTTTTATCGTGTTCATTATGATTATGAACAAGATACTTTATAAACCTATTTCAAAAATCGTAAACGAAAGAGAAGGGTTTATAAATTCAAACTACGCAGATGCAAAAGAAACTACCGAAAAGTCTGAAAATATCTTGAAAGAACGTGATGAAAAACTTGTCCAAACAAAGACCGAGTCAAGAAAAATCATTTCCGGCAAGGTTCAGACGGCTCACAAAGAAGCTAAAATTCAAACCGAAGCTGTGATGAAAAAAAGTCGTGAAGAAATAAGCAGGGCAAAAGAAACAATGCAAGGCGAAGAAGTTCAACTTCAAAATGTCCTCGGCGGAAAGATTTCTAACCTTGCTGAAACTATCACGGAAAAACTTCTAGGAGAACACATTCCTGTAGACAGCAGTGAAATTGTTAATAAGGTGTAAAAGGTGTAAGTAAATGGACTTGATTTTACATATCTGGAATAAAATAGTATCAACAAATACCTTTAACTTTATCGTTATGGCGGTATTGTTGTATTGGATTTTCAAAAAAGTTGACATAATGAAACTTTTGGAAAACTCAAGACAAAAAGTTATCGACAGTATTGAAACTTCCAAAGCAGAAAAAGCTTTGGCTCATAAAAGATTGGCAGATGCAAACGAACAGGTCAAAAACCTTGATAAAGAGGTCGCGGAACAGCTTTCTCTTGCAGAAAAACAAGGAGACGATTTGAGCAGAAACATTCTTGCCGATAAAGAAAAACGTATTACAAGTATTGAAGAAAATGTCGGACGTGCTATCCATTCCGAAGAAAAAACAATTTCTGCGAGGTTGACGAGAAAAACCGCACAGGCTGCCGTTTTAACAGCAGAAAATCATATTAAAAATGTTCTTAAAAACTCCCCTCAAATGCACAACAGATATATTGAGGAAAGTATTGCAGAATTAGATAGGATTCAATTATAACTATGACAACATCAATCGAACAAATATCATTATCAGCAAAAAATTACTCCAAAGCCTTGGTGGAAATGGTTCGTGACAACGTTATTTCTTTTGAGGACTTGAGCAAGGATTTAGCGACTGTTTCCGAAATCTTGGAAACCTCGCAGGATTTGAGATTAACCCTTGAAAATCCGACTGTTTCGGAAGAAGTTAAGTCCCAAATAATTGAAGAAGTTTTCAAAAATGAAGTTCACCCTCAAGTGGTTAGTTTTTTAAAGGTTCTGATTGATAAAAACAGATTTTCGGAATTCTCTCAAATCAAGGCAGATTACGAAATAAAACTTGATGATGTAAACAAAATTCAAGCCGTTGAAATCACTTCTGCAGTTGAGTTGAGCGAGGAATACAGAGAAAGAATTTTGCAAAAGCTCGGTGAAAAGTTGCAAAAAAATATTCGTCCAAATTGGAAAGTTGATGAAAATATCATTGCTGGTTTGATTTATAGGATTAATGATAATGTAATTGACACAAGTATTAAGAGCAAGTTGGACAAATTAAACAAGAATTTAATGTAAATTAGAAATAAAGAGAGGAAATTATGGTACTGATACAACCTGATGAAATTAGTTCAATCATCAAATCAAAAATAGAAAACTATAATTCAATCACAGAAGTTACCAATATCGGTAAAGTTCTGCAAATAGGCGACGGTATCGCAAGAATTTACGGGCTCAGAAACGTAATGTCAAACGAACTTGTTCAGTTTGATGACGGAAGAGATACCCTCGGGATTGCGATGAACCTTGAAGAAGACAATGTCGGTGCGGTTATATTGGGTGATTGCACCCATATTAAAGAAGGTATGACAGTAAAAACGACTGGCAGAATTGCTTCTGTTCCGGTAGGTGAGGGATTAATCGGAAGAATTATTGACCCGACGGGTAAAGCAATCGACGGTAAGGGTGATTATTCTTATACAAATACCAGACCAATCGAAAGAGTTGCTCCGGGTATTGTTACAAGAAAATCCGTTCACCAGCCGTTGCAAACAGGTTTGACTTCAATCGATGCTTTGACGCCAATCGGTCGTGGTCAAAGAGAATTGATTATCGGCGACAGACAGACAGGTAAAACTGCAATCGCACTTGATACAATTATCAACCAGCGTGGTAAAGGTGTTATTTGTATTTATGTAGCAATCGGTCAAAAAGCCTCAACAGTTGCTCAAATTGCAAAAACGTTAGAAGAACACGGGGCAATGGAATATTCAATTATCGTTTCGGCTACTGCTAACGAAGCCGCTCCGCTTCAATATATTGCACCGTTTGCAGGTGTTGCGATTGGTGAAGAATTTATGGAACAAGGTAAAGATGTTCTGATTGTATATGATGACTTGAGTAAACACGCTCAGGCTTATCGTGCAATGAGTTTGCTTCTTAAAAGACCTCCGGGACGTGAGGCATACCCGGGTGATGTATTCTATCTTCACTCAAGATTGTTGGAAAGAGCTGTTAAACTCAATGATGAACTT
>ONYB01000061.1 GCA_900321895.1 uncultured Brachyspira sp. | reverse complement strand
GCTTCACCTTCAACATCTTCTGCAATCAACAACAAAGATTTGCCGTCACGGGCAACTTGTTCCAACAACGGAACGAGGTCTGAAATCAAGTTGATTTTCTTGTTGCAACAGAATACATAAGCATCTTCCAATACAGCTTCCATTCTTTCAGCATCGGTCACAAAGTATGGAGACAAATAACCTTTGTCGAATTGCATACCTTCTACAACTTTCAAGTTTGTACCGAAAGATTTTGATTCTTCAACAGTGATAACGCCGTCGTGACCGACTTTTTCCATAGCTTCTGCAATAAGTTCGCCGATTTCTTTGTTGTTACCTGCAGAAATTGCTGCAACTTGAGCGATTTCTTCTTTTGTATTAACAGGTTTAGACATTTCTTTGATTTTCTTAACAGAAACTTCAACCGCCTTGTCGATACCACGTTTCATAGACATTGGGTTTGCACCTGCCGTCAAGTTTTTCAAGCCTTCACGAACGATTGCTTGAGCCAAAACTGAAGCGGTTGTTGTACCGTCACCTGCTACGTCGTTTGTTTTGGAAGAAACTTCCTTCAACAACTGAGCTCCTGCGTTTTCAAGTCCGTCTTTCAATTCTATTTCTTTTGCAATAGTAACACCGTCGTTAACGATTTGAGGAGCACCGTATTTCTTTTCAAGAATTACGTTACGACCTTTTGGTCCGAGGGTTACTTTTACTGCGTCTGCCACTGCATCTATACCTTTTAGAAGCGATTTTCTTGCTTCTTCATCAAATACTATACGTTTTGCCATTTTATTTGTATCTCCTTTTGATATTTTGTTTAATTTATAGAGGTGAATAAGTTAATAAGTAAATTCGCCCTGTTCGGGCTCGTGAATAAGTTCGTTTCGTTCGCATTGCTCAATAGCAGCTTTGGTGCGATGCACCTGATAAGAACTTATTTACTTATTCACTTATTAACTTCGTCACTTTTACTCAATAATTGCCAATGCATCTTTAATTGACAAAATTTTATATTCAGTACCGTCCATTTTTACGTCAGTACCTGCATATTTTGCATATAAAACTTTCTGACCTACTTCAACATCCAAAGGTTCTCTTTCGCCTTTGTCATTCATTTTGCCAAGTCCTACTGCAACAACTTCACCTTTTTGAGGTTTTTCTTTTGCACTATCCGGAATAAAAATTCCACCTTGAGTCTGTTCTGTGTCTTCAATAACTTTTACAACAATTCTGTCGCCTAATGGTTTTAACATATTTATTCTCCTTCTTATACTAATCATCTACAACACATTTATACAACAATTTTTGAAAATAATTAAAATCCTTAATGAAAAATTAAGAATTTGATTTATAATTTTTATTATGGAAGCAAAAGAATTTGTAAAATACCTGAAAAATTTGGGAATTGAGGTGCATACGACGACAAAAGCTCGTGGACATTTGGGATTTTGCCTGAAAAATCGTATTGATATTTCAAAAAATATTTCGCCCGAAAGGTTTGTGCCGACACTTTTGCATGAATTCGCTCATTATGTGCATTATGAGATTGAACCTGCCATAAACCGTACCGGCGGAACTTTTGAGGTACTTTTCGGCAGTGATGACCCGATAATTTCTGACGAACTTTTTAAGGTTACGAATTTTGTGGACGAAAATTCACTTTGCGTAAAACTTTATGAACATAAAGACAGAATAAAGGGGCAGATAAAAGTTTATGAAAAAATTATCAAAAAGGATTATCCGAAATTTTTGCGTTCAAAAAAATTCAAAGAATTTGACAAATTTATAAAAAAATCAAAAGCTAAATATCTTTTGAAATACGACAGAGTACAGTTAATTGAAGGATTTTTCACAAAACATGCAAAAATATATTCGGTTGCAAATGTAGAAAAAGACTTCCCTGACATGCCGGAGGCTTTTGCTGCGAATATAAAATTACACTCTTTGCAGAAAAAGCAGGGTAGAATATCTGCAAGAATAAACAGACTTTATAAATATTACACCAAGCCTACCGAACTTTTTGCAAGATTTGTAGAAGGTTTATACAAAGATAAAGAGTGGACTTGTGCTTTAGCCCCTTATACAAGCGAAATTTTTTATAAACGACTTGAAGAAAGTTATTACGGGAAACTGAAAGAGGTCTTGGAAAAGTTGGGATAAAAAAGCCTCCCTGAGTACGAACGTCATGTTTCATCCGTCCGTAAAGAATCTCTGAGAGGATTTTTTATTTCTGTTTCTATTTTTTACACTCTACCATAAATATCTTCATAACGAATAATATCATCTTCCGCTATGATATCGCCCTTTTGAACCTCAATAATTTCAAGGGCTTCTTTATACGGATTTTGGAGTGAGTGAATTGCTTTCACCGGAATATCTACGCTGTGCCCCGGAGAAAGTATTCTTTCGTTTGCTTCAAGAACAACTTTTGCCGTACCTGTTAAAACTACCCAATGTTCACTTCTGTGATTGTGCGATTGCACAGAGAGTTTTTGACCTGAATTTACGTGAATAATCTTTGACAAAAATCCGTCACCTTGAGCAATAACCGTATAATATCCCCACGGACGATAAACCGTTTTGTGAATTAAATGAGTGTCATCATTTTGTTTTTTTAAGGTTTCGTAGATATGTTTTACGTCCTGCGTCCTGTCTTTTTTACAAGCTAAAATGGCATCTTCTGTCTCAACAATAACAGTATCCTCAAGCCCGATTGTCGTAACGAGTTTTGACGAAGCATAAACAAAAGAGTTTTTAGAACCCTCATCAATTACATGCCCGATGAAAACATTATTATTTTCATCTTTTTTGCTAACATCATAAATTGATTGCCACGAACCCAAATCGTTCCAGTCACTTTCCAGTGCAACGAGTGCGATTTTGTCGGATTTTTCCATAACTGCATAATCAATAGAAATTGACGGCATTTTGTCAAATTCTACAAACGGAATGTCAGAGGACTTTGTAAAATCAACATTTTGAGCAATTTTAGCAATTTCCGGAGCATTCTTTTCTATTTCTGCAATCATTGTTGATGCTTTGAACATAAAAATTCCGCTATTCCAGTAGTAAGTTCCAGCCTTCAAATATTTTTCCGCAGTTTCAATGTTTGGTTTTTCAACAAATTCTTTTACTTTAAATCCGATGTCGAGCGGTTTTAAGGTATTAATATATCCGTAACCCGTTTCAGGATAGTTCGGCTTGATACCGAAGGTAACAATATAACCTTCTTCTGCCAACTTTTCACCTTTTTTTACGGTAGACAAAAAGTGTTCTTTATCTTGAATAAGGTGATCGGACGGTACAACCAAGATTACAGGGTCTTCACCTGTTTCCTGCATAATATATTTTGTTGCAAGTGCAATCGCAGGTGCAGTGTTTTTTGATACAGGTTCTGACAAAACTTTAGGGTTTTCTGTCTGTTGTGCAAGCTGCATTCTTACATTAGCAGAATGTTTTGTATTTGTAATACTCAAAATTTCATCTTTTTGCATACAGTTTGTAAGTCTTTCAAAAGTGCTTTGCAAAAGACTTTTGTCAGAAATCAAATTCAATAACTGTTTAGGATACAATTCCCTTGACAAAGGCCATAATCTGCTTCCAGAGCCTCCTGCAAGAATAATTCCGTACATACGGTACTCCTTCTTTCTCTCATAATAACTCTTCCATTATACAATAAAGACGCTGATTGGGATGTAAATTATTATTAAGTAATCGCTAAAATCTTATCCAAATGAGGTAGTTACAAATTGCAAAATATGTGGTAGTATATCAGTGTAAGTAAATAGGAAGAGGTTTTTTGAATGAAAAAATTATTATCAACAGCTTTTATATTATTCATGATGTGTGCCGGTACAGTCGGATTAAGCCACGCAAAGACAATATTGTCCGATAATCCGTTTATCCCTGCCACAACCCAAAGTATTGCAGATCAGAAAAAAGTTCCTGTTCAGCATGTCCAACAGAAAGTTCAACAGCCTCAAAAAACTTACATTATGGTTGATCCTGTTGATATGGTGAACTATCCTGCAAGATATATGAACAAAAATGTTAAGTTCAGAGCGAAGTTCGACAAATTCGCTACTCTCGGGCTTGATTACAAACCTGCTTTCAGAAGTTCGGAAAAGTATATTTCCTTCCTAATTCAAAGAGGGGATGTCACAACTCACAATGTTCCGTTGTCTGAACTAAAAATCTTTTTGATTAGAACGGAAGCAGAAAAACACATCGACCTCGATTCGGGTGACGAAATCCAAGTTGAAGGACATGTTTTTTCAAACGCATTAGGCGATGTTTGGATGGATGCGGAACAGTTTACGGTTTTGACCAAAAAGCCTGTGGCATCAGCAAAACAATAAATTTATAACCGACAAATAACGGAGTTAAGATATGGAAAAAGACGATAACAAGAAGGTATTTTTAACTATTCACGGACATTTTTATCAACCGCCGAGAGAAAACCCGTGGCTTGAGGCTATTGAACTTCAAGACAGTGCCCTTCCTTTTCACGATTGGAATGAACGCATTAACAAAGAATGCTACAATCCTAACTCCGTATCTAAAATCGTCGATAGCAGAAATAAAATTCTC
>ONYB01000047.1 GCA_900321895.1 uncultured Brachyspira sp. | reverse complement strand
TTTATTCGTGGGTTCAAATTCCACAATGCGGGCTTATAATTATCAAGCCTAGTGTTCAAAATAGTCAAACGGCATGTTCTTTTACACAGACTCATTGTTATTGATTTTGGTTAAGTTATGTAACAATATATCTATTTTATGCAATTTTTACTTACTTATTTACTTATTTAATATGTATAAAGATAACAAGGAGAGATAATATGGTAAAATTTGATCCGGTTTCTTCGTCAAGAGAAGTTATGTCAACATCAAATGTTCACGAAACTCAAAAAACAAAAGCAACACCTAAAACAAAAAACATCCCAATGGTGGACGGCAAAAAGCGAAGATCCGATGCAGAAATTAAGGCTCAGGCTAAATTAAAAGAAGATATTAAAAACAATAATATTTTATATAACGAAACTGGACTCTTTGGTGCTTTAGGAACCTTATTTGATAAAGGTCGTATTGATAACGAAATTATATTTTCAAAATTTCCGGAGGGTACAACTCTCGGCGATATCAGAAAAAGATATAATTTACCACCGGGTTCATTAAGGCATTTAGTGTCTTCCGGTGGCGGGAACTTTGATTCTTATAAAGTTTCAGAACTTGATGGGCCTGTTTACATTTTTGCTGATGATATGCAAAAAGGATTAGGTGTTTCCGCAGACGAACTAAAAGAAATGTTCCCTGAAAAACAATTCTCTCCGTGGAATAAATTTGGAACTAAAAAATAATTATTCATTTATTGTTTTAAAAGCAAAGCATTCAAGCAACTTTTGTTACTTGAATGCTTTTGTTATTGCATAAATCAAATTTTTATTTTGCCAAAATACAATATCAATAGTTCATTTTATTTCTTTTTATTATAATTTTGCCAATAACTCAATGGAGTATACAACATTTTCCAATATGGTTCCGAAGCATTTAAAGGGTTTTGATTTTTCTGAGCAAAGAAATAACACCCCATCCAATTCCGAGAATGTTGTATTAATGGGTTGCACATTACATCAGTAGCTCTTTGTAACGACACATACGTAAAATTATCATAAAAAGTTTGGGCAAAGAGTCAAGATGTTGCGTCTGGAAAAGGGGCTGACTCAAGAACAACTGAGTCTTGAGATAGGAACTGATAATTCTTATATTTCAAATATTGAAAATGCAAGAAGTGATATTCCGCTTTCCAGAATTAGGCTTATTGCAAAGGCTTTTGATATTGAACCTTATGAATTGTTAAAGTTTTAGTATAAAAGCTCTTCTTGAGATGAAGAGCTTTGTGCATGTTTAAGTATCTTTTTAATAAATCTGATTTTGACACGGTTTTGATTAATTTGTAATTGCAATTTTTATTACATTGTCTTGCCTGTTTTCAAAAAGCTCATAAGCTTTTTCGATATCGGAAAGCTTGTATTTGTGCGTAATAAGTGGGGTTGTATCAATTTTGCCTTCTTTTATAAGTTCTAATATTTCCGCACAATCACAACCGTCCACGCCTCCTGTTTTAAAGGTGAGATTTTTCCCGTACATATCCGGTAGCGGCAGTGTCATTGCTTTATCGTAAAGTGCAACAATGGTTACAATCGCGTTAGGTCTTGCACAATCCCAAGCCATTTTGAATGTTTCTTCGGCTCCGGCAACTTCAATTACCACATCAGCTCCGCCGTGAAGGCTTTCTTTTGCTACTGTTTCTTTGCAGCTCTCGGGGTCTGTAACCAGAACTTTCGGATAATGCGTTTTTATAAAGTTTTTTCGAGTTTCATCTTTTTCGCAAACAATAATTTTTTTCGGATTTTTTAATAGTGTGCATAATAATGTACAAATGCCGGTAGGGCCGGCTCCGATTATTAAAACGGTATCGTTATTTTTTATTTCAGAAATTTTTGTTGCCCAAAATCCCGTAGCCAAGATGTCCCCGACAAAAAGGGCTTGATCATCGCTAACTGTTTGCGGAATAACGTTTAAGCCCTGATCTGCATAAGGAACTCTGACATATTCGGTTTGCCCTCCGTCAATTCTGCAACCTAAAGCCCAACCGCCATTTTCGTCGGTACAGTTATTTACAAATCCATTTTTACAATAAAAACATTTTCCGCAAAAGGTTTCGACATTGACGGTTACTCTGTCGCCGACTTTTATATTTTTTACTTCAGTGCCGATTTCGTCGACAACTCCAACCATTTCGTGTCCGACGGTAATTCCTTTTACTGCTTTTGGAACAGAGCCGTGTTTTATGTGCAAGTCGCTTGTGCAAATGCTACTCATCGTAACTTTTACTATTGCATCTTTTGGGTTTTGTAATTTCGGTTTGTCTTTTTCCGTTAATTCAAATTTGCCTTGTTCGATATATGTGTATGCTAACAATTTAATTCTCCTTTTATTTATATAGTAATGTTAACACACAATTTGAGGATTTTGACAAAAAGTTTTGTTTCAAATATGAGTGCAACATTATTTATACAAAAAGAGTTGTGGCATTTGAAAAAGGTTTTATTTTAGTTTGAGAAGTCCTCTTGCATTAAGTCCGTCAAGAATTCTAAAGTTGACAAGGTTTCTGTAGTCACGCATTGTCGGTGAAAAATGAACAAATAATTTCTTTTCGGAATTGCTTTTTTCTACAAGTTCTTGAATTTTTTGTGCGTTTTTGATAAATCCTGTTTTAAATTGACTCGGCTTGTATAATGTCCACGCATAGTGCGGATAGAATGAAGATCGACATTCATTGGTGTTTTGGTTTACCAACATATCTTTGAACATGTTGTAATCCATTTTGTAAAATTCTTGTTTTATATTTCGTCCGTAAGGTTGTAATTTTTCAGGCATAAATACTTGAGGTTCGGAATAACTTTCCGCATAAGGGTTTAAGTCCTCCAGATAATCCATACTTCCAATTCCAACAAATTGTATTGATTTGGAGAATTTTTCCAATATTCCTAAATCATCAGCATAATTTGCCATTATATCTAGGAATGAGCTTGCACCTTTTCCGGTAGCAATAAAGTCTGTAATGACGGTCTTTTTGCCGGTTTTTTCGAAGTTATCAACAATGGATTTCGGATCAGCCTTTAAGTCTTTTAAATATTTTCGATATTCTTTGATTTCATTTTCTTTAGGGCAATATTGTGGAGCTAATTTTTTAACGCCCTCTTCTCTGTCCGGTCTGTACCAAAATTTTGAGAATGCTACAAAAGTATATTTCTCAATTCCGTCTTTCATCCACAAAGCCCCGTTTAAGAACCATTTTGGACTTCTACCCAGACAAATTATAGGTTGATCTTTATATTTTTTATAAATAGATGCGGTTTTTATGAATTCATCCATATCGTGTTCAGAACGTAATGGAAGATGCACTTGGGTTTTATCAAATAATTCATCAGCATTGAAAGATGCTGTTTTTGTAAAGTTTTCATATCGTTTTCTAAAGAATTTTTTTCTGGCATCGGTCATAAAGTTGTATTTGTCAAAGTCGATATCCGGAATTGTTCTGTGCCTGTCAATACGTTCCCCGAAATGAATTTGAGCTCCATAGTGGAAATTCGTTGGGACTTTTGCATATTGAACTTGGTATGGGGTAGCCGTTTTTTGAGCTGAGTTTTGAATTGTTAAGCTATGTAAAGAATTGTTAAGCTGCGAGTATTGCCTACTTTGAATGTTAGATACGAACATATATAATCTCCAAAAATGTATTTCTGTTTGTATAAAACCCATAAAAATAAAATTTGCTAACTTTTAGGTAAAATATATTTCAAAATTTATAACACAATGCTTGCGGGTACTAAAAATCCTGAATACAGCTTTTGCTCTAATTATCACCTTTTATAAACAATAGAAAATATAAAAATATGATAGCAAATGGTACTTGATTTTTATTTTTTACGGAGCATAATATAGATGTTGAGTGTATTTGCTCAACGTACAAATTGAATATCGCGGGATGGAGCAGTCTGGTAGCTCGTCGGGCTCATAACCCGAAGGTCGTTGGTTCAA
>ONYB01000062.1 GCA_900321895.1 uncultured Brachyspira sp. | reverse complement strand
GCAGCCAATAGAAATTATGGTTATATTCAACCCGGTATGTGCCAGCAACAGCAAGAATCACCAGGTTGGATGAAATGGCTTACTATCGGCGGACTTGGAGCTTCGCTTGTTGGCGGTATTTTGTCTTTGTTTGGCAAAAAGAAATCTGACAAAACCGAAGAAGGCGGAGGTACTCCTCAACCTCAACAGGCACAAAAAACTCAACAACAAGAGGTTCAAGAGAAAAAAGATGACGGTTCTGTCGTAGATAATACCGTTGATAACAAGAACGATACTGTCGACGTTGCTAAAAAGAAAGACGATGCCGGTGATAAATATAAATCACTCTACGATTTAAAAAGTATGGTTTGTCGTGATGCAAGCGGAAAAACACAAAATGTTTCAGGATCTGTTACTTTCAGTGGTGAAAAAACTGAGGACGGTATTCCAAAATCTTTCACAATTACTGATACCTCATCAGGTAAATCACACAAATATACTTACGAATACACTGGCAAAAACGATGCAAACGGAAAACCGATTTTCAAATGCACAAATATGAATGATAACGCAACTTCAACAGAAAATGAATATACCTTAGAAATGAAAGGTACAAACGGAGAGCCGGAACTCGTTCAATACGAAAAACAAGGTAACTTCGGTAAAGGTTTAAAATTCGGACAATTAACATAATCATAAAAGACTCTCTTATACAAGAGAGTTTTTTGTTGCAATATTTAAAAAAAGTCTGTATAATAAACAAGCAAGAGAAAGAGGTGTTTATATGGACGATTTAAAAATTGCTATCGGTTCGGATCATGCAGGTTACGAATACAAAGAAAAAATTATTGATTACTTAAACGCAAGAAACATTCCGTACACAGATGTCGGAACTCACACAAAAGAATCTTGCGACTATCCTGAAATAGCACGTTCTGTCTGCGAAAGAGTAATTAGCGGACAAGCTAACAGAGGGATATTGGTTTGCGGCACAGGTATAGGGATGTCGATTGCTGCCAACAAAGTTCGAGGGATAAGAGCGGCTTTGTGTGGAGATACTTATTCTGCAAGAGCCTCAAGAGCACACAACAACGCAAATGTTCTTTGCCTTGGGGAACGAGTTATAGGCGAACACTTAGCCCTAGATATTGTTGATGTTTGGTTACAAACAGGATTTGACGGAAGCCGCCATAAACGCAGAGTTGATATGATTGAATAAGCAATAAAAACGGGCATTTAGCCCGTTTTTTTGTTAATTGTACATATTCTGGATGGTCAGGCTGGAATTTGAAGGTTATGCGATCCTCACGTCGCTTCGCTTCTCAAGATGACCTGATTTCTTCTTTCATTGTTTTAAATTAGCTTTGTGCTACCACTGTTGTAATTAAGTCCCCGTAGTTATTTACGTGACCGTCTGTTTCCAAAATAATATAATTCAAAGAATCATCCTCTGAAATAGCTTTTTTGGCTGCGGCTTTAGCTTCATCCAAGTCAGTAAATTCTCCGACAAGCGATCTTGAAAATTCTGAATAATCTCTTTCTGTGTAAACGTGATACATAATTTACTCCTTTCACTTTTGCCTACATTTTACTACAAAATAATTGAAGTAAATAAGTTAAATATTTTACTTTTTCACATTTCACTTTTCACTACTTGTTCATGCTATAATAACCACGGAGGGATATGCATAACCATGAATAGCACTGAGATTATAAAACAGGCCGAAAAAGATTTAAGAGAACAATTTGAAATAGTTGATGAAATAAGAGATTACAATCAAGAAAAAGTTTTGAATGCTTTTGTTGAAAACCGTGTCGCTCCAGAACATTTTTATACCGTGTCGGGTTACGGGCATGATGATATGGGACGAGAAGTCTTAGATAAAGTTTTTGCAGATGTGTTTAAGGCGGAAAAAGCCATTGCCAGAATACATTTTGCCTCGGGAACTCATACTCTTGCCTGCGTTTTGTTCGGAAATTTGCGTCCAAATGACAAATTGATTTCCGTTGTTGGTGCTCCTTATGATACCATGCAAGAGGTTATAGGTGTATTGGGAGATGATGAAACTCGCGAAGATTCGCTTATTGCTCACGGAATTATTTATGACGAAGTTCCGCTAAAAGACAATGATGTTGATTTTGACGGGATTGAAAAATCTATTGACGAAACTGTTAAAATGGTATTAATTCAACGTTCTAAAGGCTATTCAACAAGGAAATCTCTTCAAATCGAAACGATTGAAAAAATTTGTAAAATTGTAAAATCCAAAAATCCGAACTGTATTTGTTTTGTTGACAACTGTTACGGCGAATTTGTGGACAAAAAAGAACCGCTTGAAGTAGGAGCAGATATAATTGCAGGCTCATTAATTAAAAATCCGGGGGGAGGAATTGTCGAAGCCGGCGGATATATCGCAGGTAAGGCAAAATACGTTGACAAGGCGGCTAATCGTCTTACGGCTCCCGGAATAGGCTCTGAAGGCGGTGCAATGTTTAATCAGCACCGATT
Source organism: uncultured Brachyspira sp. (assembly GCA_900321895.1). Taxonomy (GTDB): domain Bacteria; phylum Cyanobacteriota; class Vampirovibrionia; order Gastranaerophilales; family Gastranaerophilaceae; genus Scatousia. Next base: position 1,784 of record ONYB01000062.1, on the reverse strand, counting down.
AATTTTTCAAGGACTTTTTATGGCGCCTTCTGTTGTGTCTGAAGCGGTTAAGGGTGCTATTCTTGCAGCTAAAATTTTTGATGAAATCGGTTATGATTCTTCCCCAAAATATAACGAAAAACGTACTGATATTATTCAGAATATTACCTTCAATTCGCCTGAACCGTTAGAACATTTTTGCAGAACAATCCAGTCTTTATCCCCAGTAAACGGCTATGTAACACCAATTCCGGAGAATATTCCGGGGTATGAGGATAAAGTTATTATGGCTGGCGGAACATTTATTGAGGGCTCTACGATTGAGCTTTCGGCTGACGGTCCTATGCGTCCGCCTTATGTTGCATACATGCAAGGCGGTCTGAATTACGCACATGTAAAAATTGCACTGCGAAAAATTCTTGAAAAAGTCGGCTAATTAGCACTTTTGTTAAGTTTTGTTAATGGCGAATAGCCTATGACAACTAATTCTTTAGGATTAGATAAATTTGATTTATTAATTATAATTGACTAGAAAATTTTTGTGGTAAACTGTTGTTAACCCCATTTTGGGTGATGAAATTACGTATTTAGTATTAAGAGGAAAGGGTAAAATATGTCATTACCAAATGTAGCTTACTTTTCAATGGAAATCGCATTGGATCAGTCTTTAAAGACTTATTCCGGCGGGTTAGGATTTTTGGCAGGATCGCACATGCTTTCTGCGGGTTATTTGCAAATGCCTATGGTTGGCGTTACGATGTTGTGGTCATACGGCTACTATGACCAGAGAATTGGTCAAAACGGACAAGTTGAAGTTGCTTATATCAGAAAATATTACGACTTCTTGAAAGATTTGAACGTTCAGACTGAAGTTGATGTTTTTGGTGAAAAAGTTAAAGTTAAGGCTTATTACGTAGAACCTGAATTGTTCGGAGCATGTCCTGTATACTTGTTGACTACTGATATTGAAGGTAACAGTGACTGGGCTAAGAGCATTTCTCATAAACTTTATGATGGAAACGAAAAAATCAGAATTGCTCAAGAAACTGTCTTGGGTATCGCTGGTATCAGAATTTTGCAGGCTGTAGGTTACAAATTTGACGTTGTTCACATGAACGAAGGTCACGCACTTCCTGCCGCATTTGAATTGTTAAGACAATACAACGGCAACTTGGAAGAAGTAAAAAAACGTACTGTATTTACAACACACACACCTGTTGCAGCAGGTAACGAAGTTCACTGGGTTGATACACTTATGGAAGGCGGATTCTTCGCAGGTGCTTCCAGAGAAACAGCGGTTAACCTCGGTGGCGAAAACTTCTCACTTACAGTTGCTGCATTAAGAATGTCAAGATTGGCAAACGCCGTATCACAACTTCACGGACTTGTTTCTAACAAAATGTGGGAATGGGTTGATGGCAGATGCCCTATCAGAGCAATCACTAACGCGGTAAATCTTCACTACTGGCAAGATGAACGTATTAAGAATGCTCATACTCCGGAAGAATTACTTGCTGTTAAACGCGAAATGAAAGTTGAACTTTTTGAACACGTTGCTAACGTTGCCGGTAAAAGATTTGATCCGGATGTATTAACTATCACTTGGGCAAGAAGATTTGCTGATTACAAACGTGCTTGGTTAATCTTGATGGACAAAGACAGAATTAACAAACTTCTTGATGAAAACAAAATCCAGATTATCTTTGCCGGTAAATTCCATCCGGATGATGTTATGGGTAAAGAAATGTTTAACAAATTGTTGAACAGATCTCACTCATTGAAAAATGTAGTTGTTCTTCCGGGTT
>ONYB01000086.1 GCA_900321895.1 uncultured Brachyspira sp. | reverse complement strand
TCACCAACTGAGCTACTCAGCCATATTCATGGTTTCTATTAAATTTTCAATTTGGCTTCGGTTCTCACGGGTATGAGCCGTGCGCTCTCACCAGCTGAGCTACCTTGCCATATTCTTTATTTATATCGCAGTAATCATCCTCATCACAAGCCGGTTTGTAACTCGTCAGTCCCAAAACTGCTTAACTACCACGCTACTTCTATTCAATTTTCATCAGCTTTCGCCGACAGTCTTTATTTTTGCATAAAAAAAATTAAATAGCAAGTGTTTTATTTACATGTTTTTGCTAAAACCATATTTTTACAATTCTCACTGTTTTTGTCTGCATAAAACACTCTTGCAAAAATAAAAACTTGCGAATTTTGTATCAGTTTTATAAAATATTAAAGTAGTTAAATATAAATATACAGGATATTTTTATGATTACCGATATGACAAAAGGAAGCCCCCTTCGACATATATTGATGTTTTCAGTTCCACTTTTGATTGGGAACATTTTTCAACAACTTTATAACATAGCCGATTTGGTTATTGTCGGAAGGCTATTGGGCGTTGAACCATTTGCGGCGGTTGGAGCGGTCGCTCCGCTGTTTTTTCTCATAACTTTTATCATTGTAGGTTTGACCAACGGTTTTGCGGTTGTCACAGGACAACGTTATGGGGCAAAAGATATCGAGGGGGTTAAGAATTCCGTCGTTGTATCAACTATTCTTAGTACAGTCGTAACTCTTTTGTTTTCGGTAGTTTTCGCACTTTTGATGAACCCTGTTTTGCACTGGATGAATGTACCGATTAATATTTATCATAATGCTTATTGGTATGTTCAGATTATTGTTATCGGGCTTATTGCAACGACTATGTATAATATGTTATCAAGCATTATCAGGGCTCTCGGGGATAGCAAAACTCCACTATATTTCTTGATAATTGCCTCGATTGTGAATATATTTTTGGCTTTGGCATTCATTCAGATCTTCCACATGGGTGTTCCGGGGTCGGCGATTGCGGTAATTCTTTCGCAGGGAATTTCATTTATTCTCTGTTGGATTTATATAAAATATAAACTTCCTATGCTTCATTTGACAAAGAGCGACTGGAAAATTACGGATAAAAAGGTGTTTGTAAAATCTGCGATGGAGCATTTGAGGGTAGGAATGCCAATGGCTGTGCAATTTTCACTAATCGGGATAAGCATTTTGATTATACAGAGTGTTTGCAACACTTTCGGCTCTGATGTAATTGCGGCATTGACGGCAGCTTTGAGAATTGAGCAGATTGCGACATTGCCGATGATGTCGTTTGGTGTGGCTTTGGCGGCTTATGTTGCACAAAACTACGGGGCAAAAAAATTCAAGAGAATTCGTCTTGGTGTAATTAAAACCTCCACGATTAATATTGTGATAAGCCTTTGTATGGCGGTTGTAATGAGGTTTTGGGGCACAGATATTATTCGTGAATTCATCGGTACTGCAACCCCTGCGATTATCGAGATTGCCCACAGATATCTTTTGATAAGCACGGTTTATTACTTTTTCTTGGGACAAATTTTCATTTACAGAAACGCATTACAGGGCATGGGCGAGGCATTGTTCCCGTTGTTGGCATGCATTGCAGAACTTGTTATGCGTTCGTTTGCGGCGGTTTATTTGGCAATAAAATTCGGGTATATCGGAATGTTTTATTCAGGGCCGATTGCTTGGATTGGTGCGTCCTCCGTGCTGTTTGTGGGATATTTTTACAGTATCAAACATATTATCTACAATGTCAAAAAAAAATCCCATAGTTAGTCACTTGAAAAATAAAAAAATTTATGTCAAAATTACGACACGTATAGCATTAATGGTAAAGGAGAGTTTATTATGTCCACATTTATTGAAGATATTGTTGCACGTCAAATCCTTGATTCCAGAGGAAATCCTACGGTTGAAGTTGATGTTATTTTAACAGGCGGGATAAAAGGTAGGGCTGCTGTGCCTTCCGGTGCTTCTACCGGAAGTTTTGAGGCTTTAGAGCTTCGTGACGGTGATGAGGATTGCTACCTCGGCAAAAGTGTTATGAAGGCTGTAAATAATGTAAATAATATTATTGCTCCTGAATTGGTGGGCGAAAAAGCAAGCCACCAGCGTGAGATAGATACGTTTATGATTGATATGGACGGGACTGAAAACAAGTCAAAGCTTGGAGCAAACGCTATTTTGGGGGTTTCGCTTGCTTGTGCAAAGGCGGCTGCTAACGGTTATAATATGTCGTTATATCGCTATTTGGGCGGAATTAATGCTCTTACTTTGCCTGTTCCGATGATGAATATTATTAATGGTGGGGCTCATGCGGATAATAATATTGATTTTCAGGAATTTATGATTGCTCCCGTCGGGGCAAAGTGTTTTAAGCAGGCTATCCAAATGGGGTCTGAGATTTTCCATACTTTGCAAAAAGTTTTGAAGGAAAAGGGGCTTTCTACATCGGTTGGTGATGAGGGCGGTTTTGCCCCGAATTTGAACTCGAATGCGGAAGCTATTGAGGTTATTTTGGAGGCTATTTATCGTGCAGGATATGATACTGACAGTGTAAAAATTTGTCTGGATGTTGCGTCGTCGGAATTTTATGAGGACGGTTTGTATAATTTGAAGGGCGAAGGTAAAACTTTAACACCGGATGAAATGGTTGATTTTCTTGCGGAGTGGGTTGATAAGTATCCGATAGTATCGATTGAGGACGGTATGGCGGAAGAAGATTGGGAAGGTTGGGAAAAGCTTACCAAACGTATCGGTTCGAGGTGCCAACTTGTCGGGGATGATTTGTTTGTTACAAATACTCGCAGGCTTGCGGAAGGTATTCGCCGTGGGGTTGCAAACTCAATTCTTATCAAGGTAAATCAAATCGGTACTTTGACGGAAACTTTGAACGCAATTTCAATGGCACATGCTGCGGGTTATACGGCAATCGTTTCTCATCGCTCGGGTGAAACTGAGGATACTTTTATTGCTGATTTGGCGGTTGCTACAAATTGCGGAATGATTAAGACGGGTTCGGCTTCTCGTTCGGATAGAATGGCAAAATATAACCAGCTTATTCGAATTGAAGAAAGGCTTGGTTCTGCTGCAAAATACAGAGGTTTGCAGGCTTTTAGCGGACAGTTTTAAAATTTATAATAAATAATAAAAAACAGTCTTGACGGTATTTGTCAGGACTGTTTTTTTGTAAATTGTAGATAAATTAATTAACCTATAACTGGAGCAACAAAAGTTCTTGCGGCAAGGTCTTTATCAAGCATAAGAAGAGCTTTTTTGTCGTCGTCGATAAGTTTAAGAGTTGCAAGAACACCGCCAACAGATGATTCTTCTTCGACTTGTTCTTTCAAATACCAATCAAGGAAAGACAGTGCTGCACGGTCTTTTTCGCTTTCTGCAACATCCATAAGGGCGTTGATTTTTGAAGTTACGAGTTGTTCGTGCTTAAGGACATGTTCAAAAACTTCAAGCGGGCTTTCCCATTTTGTTTCTGGTTTTTCAATAGCTTCAAGCTCAACCTTTCCGCCACGTTCGTGAACGTAATTAAACATACCCATTGCGTGTGCGTGTTCTTCTTGGATTTGAACCGTCATCCAGTTTACAAAACCTTTGAGGTTCAATGTTTCAAAGTATGAAAGCATTGAGAGGTATAAATATTCTGAATAAAATTCTGCATTAATTTGGTCGTTGAATGCTTTTTCCATTTTTTCGCTAATCATTTTTTAATTCCTTTCGCTAAATTCTTAACAAAAACAAGTTTATCATTTTTACATTAAAATCGGCATTATGTTAATTAAATATTAACATTTGAAGGCATAAATTTGTGGTGAATTTTTTTCTTTTGTAAAAATTTTTGTAACTTGTTTGCCTCGAGAAAAAATATAGGGTAAAATGTTTGTATAGATTTTGGGAGGAATGGCTTAATGCCGGAATTAGCTAGAAATTATGGAAGCCGAGAAAGATACTACTATGGGGAAATAAATAGTACACGCCCTTCTTATGGAAGCTCTTCACCTTACGGTGGAACAACTCCTGCTTTCGGGCATGTCGTGACAAGAAGAAAACCTCAGGCAAATCATAAGAAAGTTGAAAAATTTAACTTGATACACAGGGTTGTATCGCTTGCATTTGCGGGAGTTTTGACATTCGGACTACTTCCTCACGCATATAACAAAATCACAAAACAAATTTTTGCAAAATCCGCACACCCTGAAATCAAAGCGGATTACAAACAGATTTTATTTCCAACATCCAACTACATTTACAACCATTTATTTATGAACGACTTGACGCTTCGCAGTGCGGAAACAAAAAATCCGCTGATGAGGCCTTTGGAAACAAATGCACATCTTGTGGGGATTGAAAACGGTATCAAAAATTTAGCTGCCGAATATCCGATGATACAGCCGTCAGTTTTTGTTTGGGATTATAATACGGGGCATTTTGCGGATTATAATGCTTCACAGCCATATTCTGCCGCAAGTATTATTAAAATTCCTGTTCTAATTCAGCTTTTCCGCTCTATTGAGCAAAATCAGGTTTCTTTGTATGACGAAATGACATTGACGAATTATTATAGGGCAGAAGGTTCGGGCGGTTTGCAGTTCAAGGCGGAAAATTCAAAATATACTCTTGATGAACTTGCAAGAGTGATGATTACGGATTCCGATAATTCTGCAACAAATATGCTGATGTCAAAAATCGGTTCTATGACGGACGTAAATCAGGGGATTAGAGATTGGGGTTTAAAACACACCCATGTACAAACTTGGTTACCTGATATGAACGGTACAAATTACACAACAGCAAGAGATTTAGCTGTAATGCTTTACAATATCGAAAACCCGAAATTTTTGAGTATGTCCTCAAGAGAAAAGATTTTTGATTATATGGGTCATGTAAAAAATAACAGATTGATTGCGGCAGGGCTTGGGTCAGGAGCATCAATTCTTCACAAAACCGGTGATATAGGTAAAATGCTCGGTGATGCGGGAATTGTTTTCACCCCGTCAGGCAAAAAGTATATTGTTGTAATTCTTGCAAACAGACCTTACAATTCACCGGCGGGCAAAGATTTCATCGTGAGAGCCTCCTCGTTGATTTACAATTACATGGCAAACTAAGGGTTATAAATAAATTGTAAAAGTGAGCGACATTAGGAATGTCGCTTATTTTTTGCTTCATTAACATAATCTTCAAAAGTTTTGATGTTAACTTTGTATCCGCACCCCTCGTGGAGTTGGGCTTTGTAGGCAACTCTTTTGGCGGGATAATTTCTGCACATTCTCGGGCGGTGTTTATAGTCTGAGCACAACCCTTCGGGAGTTACCATTTTGCAGGCAAAAATAAAATTACCTTCTTCGTCTTTTCCTTTTATATAAAATCTGCGATATGTCGGAAATAAAAATTGCATGATTTTAAATTCTTTTTCGGTATAAGTGTCCACACTGTACATATAATTGCAACATTTACCGCATTTTTTACATTTGCCGGTAACCTCGTAAATCACCTGTTCAGGTACAAAATACGAGCGGATTTCGTTAATTATACATAATAAAAAGTCCTTCATACTTTATATTTTATAAACGATTTGCCAAGATATCAACTTTATAATAGAATATTAACAGTAAATTAAAGGCTAAGAGGGCTAAATTCAATGGTTAGAATAAGAAGAACCGAAACTTACGAATCTGCAAAAAATCTTGCACGCAGAAACATGTCGAAAAAAAATGGCGGATTTTGGCCAAATATGCGAAACTTCTGCATATTCGGTGGGGCGTGCATACTTGCGGCGGGTGTAGCTTTTGAGGTTTATTTAACTTCGTTGCCGCCTATTAAAAATTTGGATGAATTTAAGCCTAACATTGTAACGCAATTTTATTCGCACGATGGTGAGGTTATCAAAACCTTTACCGCATATTCGTTCAAAAAAATTGATATCCAAGATGTTCCGGAAGATTTTATCCACGCACTTATCGCAACAGAAGATAAAAACTTCTACAAACACCACGGCTACGACATTACGGGTTTGGCTCGTTCAACCGTTCAAAACGTTTTGGCAGGTCACGTTGTTCAGGGTGCAAGTACCTTGACCCAACAGCTTGCAAGAATTCTGTTCCTCTCTAACGAAAGAACTTTTGACAGAAAAATTAAGGAACTCGTAGTTGCTGCAAGAATTGAAAAATCTGTTTCTAAAGACAAAATTCTTGAAATGTATGTGAATAATGTTTACTTAGGCTCGGGTGCTTATGGCATTGAGGCGGCTGCACAAACGTATTTCGGCAAGCACATCGGTCAGTTGAAGTTGTCCGAACTCGCCCTCATTGCAGGTTTACCGCAAGCTCCGAGTGTATATTCACCGTTCAATAATATGGATTTAGCAGTTCAGAGAAGAAATCAGGTTCTTACAAGAATGTATAAAATGAAATACATTACAAAAGAACAGTACGAAAGTGCAAAAAAAGCAAAAGTTCACCTGACCGCAATGCCACAATTCTACACAACAAACAAAGCTCCGTACTTCTGTGACTACGTTTTGAAAGAATTGGAAAAACTCGGATTTGACGAAACTGATATTTCTCAAGGCGGTTACAAAGTCATCACAACACTTGACTTTGACACACAAGACGCAGTAAACAACGCAATTTTAAAAAACTTGAGAAATTACGGTTTAACGAAAGCTAACCAACAAGCAGCAGTATTCTCATTCTCACCGATTGACGGAAGAATTCTTGCTTACGCAGGCGGAAAAGATTACACAAAGAGTCAGTTTGACCGTGTTCAGGCAATCAGACCATCCGGTTCTGCCTTCAAACCGTTTGTTTACGCTGCGGCTATGGAAAAAGGAATTTTGCCGAACGACCTTATTCAAGATTCACCAATCAAAATCGGCGATTGGGCACCTAAAAACTACGCACACAAATACAGAGGTCAAATCCCTGTATACAAGGCACTTATGGTATCTTCAAACGTTTGTGCCGTCAGACTTATTCAAGACGTTGGAATTCGTGCGGTTGTTCAAATCGCAAGAACTCTCGGAATTTCAACCCCACTTGAATACGACTACACAATCGCACTCGGTTCAAACGGTGTCAAACTTTTTGAACTTACAAGAGCTTACGGTGCATTCGCAAACGGTGGCTACCTCGTTCAACCGTTCGCTATCGAAAGAATTGAAACTTCTCGTGGAAAAGTCGTATACAGAGCTCCAAAAACTCGTATTTCAAGACAACTTAGCTTGAAAACCGCAGCAGAAATGACTGCGATGCTCAAGACCGTAATCCAACGTGGTACAGGTGCTGCCGCAAATATCGGCGTTCCTGCGGCAGGTAAAACAGGTACGACAGATGATTACAAAGACGCAAGTTTTGTCGGCTATACTCCGAACATCGTAACGGGTGTTTGGGTCGGTAACGACGACAACTCCGACATGAGATCAATCCAAGGTGGTACAGTTCCTGCTCTTATTTGGCGTGACGTTATGAAAGTCGCAACAAAACAGTATGGAAATGTCGATTTCAACTACCCTGAAATCGACCTCCAAGGATTTTCATCAAAAAAAGCTGAATCAAGAACCTTAAAAGATGAAAACAAGGAGGATTACGCAACAGAAGCTCCTGCAACAGAAACAACAGAAGCTATCAAACCTGCAACAACTCCTGCTGAAGCTGTTCAAAATTACAACAAAAAACAACAGGCAACTACAACCCCAACCCAACATACGGAACAGCACCAATCAGCTCCAATTCCAATCCCTATGGCAGTTCCGGAGGGTATGAATTAATGAGTGAATACATCACCCACATCGGAGTTGACGAATCAGGCAAAGGCGACTTCTTTGGACCTCTTGTAATAGCAGGGGTAATGGTTGATGAAAAAACTGCCGAAAAATTTGCTGCCCTCGGAATTAAAGACAGCAAAAAGATTACGGATAAAAAAATTCTAACGCTTGAGCCGATTATAAAAGAATCCGCTCCGCATACGGTTGTAGCAATTTCAAACAGCAGATACAACGAAATGTACGCAAGTATCAAAAACCTTAACAAACTTCTTGCTTGGGGACATGCCAGAACTATCGAAAATATTCTTGAAAAAAATGATTGTTCGTATGCAATTTCCGACAAATTCGGCAACGACCATTTTATCAAGGACGCACTTATGCAAAAAGGGCGTGAAATAACTCTGGAACAAATGGTTAGGGGCGAAAGTGACATTGCGGTTGCGGCGGCTTCTGTTTTGGCAAGAGCTGCGTTCGTTCATAAAATCGAGCAAATGCAAAATTCGTACGGAGTTATGTTTCCGAAAGGTTGTGCCGCTCAAGTTAAGGATTGTGCAAGAGAATTCATCTCAAAATACGGCAAAGATCGTTTGAAAGAGGTTTGCAAAACTCATTTTAAAACCTACAACGAAGTCTAAATAGCCACTTAAAAAGTGATTTCGTTTCTCGCTAACATTTGAGTTTTGAATTTGTCCAAAAGGTGCAAAAAGATGTCGATTTCCTCTTTTGAAAACTCCGCCAATGTATCGTCAGCAAGTTTTTTAAACGCTATATCTGTTTCGTGGTAAAGTTTTTCGCCCATTTCGGTTAAGGCTGTACGCTTAACCATAATATTGTTGTGGGTTGAAATGTTACGTGTAATATAGCCCTTTTTCTCCATTTCTGAAAGGATTTTGCCAATATGAGCCTTGCCTTTGTAAACAAGTTTGGCAATATCACTCTGGGACAATTCAGGATTTTCCAAAATATGGCTTAAAATCTTGAATTCGTCCAACTCCAAAATACTCTTTGAACCTCGAACATAATTTTTGTAAAAATTTCTAGCCATAAGTTCAGAAATTCTTGCTGCCTCGTTTAATTGATAATGTAACCCCAAAGTGTAGGAGGTTCTCTCCGTACCGTTTTTACTCATAATCATCACCTTTCAAATATTCATCATATCAAATTTTTGCGGTTTTGACAATACAGGTAGAAATTTCTACATTTATGCTGATTTGGGTTGCAATGCTATTTCACATTTTAATTTTAATCGTAACATGGGGGTTGACTGATAGTAACTATCAGGTTTTATAATAAGGTTACAAAAAGGAGGCGAACATGAGCAATAACAAAATTTTAATTGCGTATTTTTCACATAGCGGACATACCATGGCTGTTGCAGAAAAAATTCAGAGCGTTGTCGGTGGCGATTTGTTTGAAATCGAACCAGTAAACCCATATAAAGGCGACTACAACGAGCTGGTAGAGCAAGGAAAATACGAAAAACAACATAATATTTTCCCTGAACTTAAGGATGACGGCGACGTTTCAAACTACGACACAATCTATGTCGGCACGCCTGTTTGGTGGTACACAATGGCTCCACCTGTAAAAACCTTCCTTGCAAACAACAATTTTGCAGGCAAAACAATTAAACCGTTCTGCACACACGGCGGTGGCGGAGCTTCCGAAACTTACACAGATATGCAAAAACTTGCACCTGACGCAACTGTCAGCGAAGGTTTTACTTCCTACGAAGATACCGCAACTCTTGACGACATCAAGGCTTGGGCATAATAATTACAAAATCTTAAAACGCCAAAACCGACTAGTCAGATGACTAGTCGGTTTTCTTAATTTTTATTAACAAGAACTATTGACAAATTTTTAAAATTAAGTGTATAATACACACGAAGGTAAATATGAAAAACATACACATTGAATTAAACAATAATAATTCATCCTCCAATTCATCCAAGTTTTATTTCGGGACTTGTATGAATTTTGTTGTGTAGTTTTTTATAACAAATTTTTAGTTTTAAAAAGTCCCGTTTTAAATCGGGACTTTTTTCGTATGTAGTAGTAAAGAAGGAAACGAATGATTTTAGCAGTAAACGATTTTGACAGAAAAACAACTTACCAAAGACCTCAATTCAAAGGAGCATTAGACGGAGCACTTACATCAGCCTTGAGAACCCTTGACACCAACGAAATGGCAAACGCTGTACTTATCGACTTGGGTGCAATGGTTGCCCCGAGAACCTATTACGACACAAAAGAACGAAATAAATACGCAGGTACAGAAACTTTTTTTCGTGAAATCAGCGGAACTTTTATCAACTGCCTTTCTGCGGGATTACTTGCAGGAATAATTTCAAGAATAGCAGCAAAAAAAGTTATGCCTGACACAAAAATCAACCCGAAAAGCTGGTTTTCAAAGGATTCTGTCAGCACCTTAAAAGAGGCGTGGGACAAGAGCAACAAGACTGCCAAAGGTTATGCCGAAAACATTTTCACAAACCTTCAAGGTCGTGACGGCAGAGTGGTCAAGAAATTTGCTGATATCGACTGGAAAAACATCGACTGGGTTGACGAGGCTAAGTGGAAAGATATTTTCTGGTACAACAACAACTACAAAAGTATCGAAAAGAAATTAACCTCAAAAGAAGGTTTTGTCGACACTTTTGCCGAAATTATTAACAACAAAAATATCAATAAATACGACAAAAAGAACATTTTAAAAATTATGGAAACCCGCTTGACCAATGCACTTGGGGCAGGCAGAGACACTTCACTCAACATCGGGGACAAAAAACTTGTTGCAAAATTGGAAAACATTCTGCGTGACGCTTACGACATGGGCAACGATGTTTTCACAAACAAAAGTGTTTCTATCGAAAAAGCACTGAAAAAAATCTCGAAAGTCAACAATATCAAGATTTTTGGAGCACTTACGGCAGCCTCTGCAATCGGGATTACAAACCAACACCTAAACAGAAAAATCACCGAAAAACGCACGGGCAAAAAGGGCTTTGTTGGCGAAGTCGACTTCATTTCAGACAACAAAAAAGAGGTTAAAAAAGACAAATATCTTTGGCTGAAAAAACTTGCGGCGTGTGCAGGTATGGCTGGAATGGTACTTAGCGTAATGAAGGTCAAAAACCCAAAGGATTTTGTAAGAAAACTTGAATTCACAGGGCCTGTAACAAGCGGAAACGCTATAAAAACCGTGTTTACCGCAACAGTTATGGGCAGATTTCTTGCTGCGGACAACTCAACAGAACTTAGGGAATCGGTTACCAGAGATTATTTCGGATTTCTAAACTGGCTTGTGTTTGGCGGTTTTGCGGCAAAAGGGGTTGCAAACCTTTTAGATAAAAAAGCGGACAATCTTTTCAACGTAACAAAAGAGGGCAAAGGTTTAAAACACTGGCTCAACGACATGAACTTAAAAACCCACACAGAAATCGCCGCAAAAGGCAAAGAGTTTGCGAAGAAAAACATGTGGAAACTCAACTTGGCACACTTGAGCGGGCTTGCATACTCATTTGTAACCCTCGGACTTGTTTTGCCAATGATTAACGACAAAATGACAAAGCATAAGGCGAAAAAATTGAAAAGTGAAGGGTAAAAAGACCGTTACGTAGATTAGTGAAAGGTGAAGGGTTGAAAATTCTTATTGTTCGCTACGCTCAAAAGTATCTCCTGCATGTCTTTTTAATGGTAACGGTGCTTGATTGTTTACTTCATTTTTTACAAATGTATCTTCACCTGTTTTATTAACTTGTTCGATATAATTTTTTGCTACATCTTTATCATCAAACTGCCTAACAACTCCTGCATCCCCCAATAAACCTTTCGGTTCTGCATTTCTTACATTTACTAAATATTTACCGTTTCTTTGCCCCATATCTCTTGCAATAACTGTCATCAAATTTCCTTTCTAACTTTCTACCTATTTTTATAAAAACATAAAATTCTAAATTTTTGCTACTCCCCCCTCCTATCCTATCCTATCCTATGAGTGATTATAATTGGATTTCAGGCAATTTAAAATTCATCTTTACGTTTTGTAACATATTGGCTTTTTTAGAAAAATGTTGTGATTTGACGAAGTGAAGAGTAAGGTGTAAAGAGATTTTTAAAGTCATGTCACCCTGAGGAGCAAAGCGACTATTCGCCCTCGCATTAAACGGCACCGTTCGCAATCACAACGAAAACTCAACGTTTCCGCTGATTCTTGCTCACCTTTCGCTACGCTCATGCCTGTCTTGAATTTACTCCACGCTCGAACAGTGTCGCTTTCGGGCTTATTCCCTGCTCGCTCCATGTTCTCGCTATCCGGACTAACGTCCGTGCGTAAATTCGCTCTGCTCGGGCTCGTAGGGGTCGCATCATCTAC
>ONYB01000031.1 GCA_900321895.1 uncultured Brachyspira sp. | reverse complement strand
CTTCAAGGTTTTCAAATCTTGCCGCAGCACAGCCGATACATCCCAAGCCGTATTTTTGAAAAATTTCGATAGATTGCGGATAAGCTTGCACGATATCCATAATGTTCATTTCTTTTGTAACTTTTCCTGACATAATTTTCTCCTTTTGTTGACTTTTACATAAATTTCATTAATTAGATTATACAATAAAAAAGAAGGATGTGTATATGGAATTGTTGAGAAAATTATTTAAAGATGATGAAAGAGTTGTCGGTCTTTGTGCATTTAAGAAAGAAGAAAAACGTAACAGTTATTATAATTTTACGTTTAGCGGGCAAAAATTAACGTTTTATACCAACACAAAAAACAATTTTTTGCTTGGAACATAAAACAAAAACTGCCATGATACCACGGCAGTTTTCATATATTTCGAGATTGCATGTAATTCTATATTAAGCAATTAAGTCTAATTTTTTTGCAAGAGTTTCCGAACCTGAAACTTTCGGATGTTCAAGATGATATGGTGAATTTGATGCACTGAAAGCTTGTGACATAAACGGATTTGTTTGTGTCTGAACTTGCGGTTGTGCGAATTGTGCATGTTGAGCTTCACGGAAGTTAATCGGTTGCGTTCTAAACATATTTACAGCTTGTATTGGTAATAATCCCATAATTTAGTCCCCAATCTAATTTATCCCTATACTATAATAAAGTATAGGGATTGTCAAAAATTGCTTAAATTTACCGATTTGTTAAGAAATATTAAACTCGTAAGTCTAAAGATTTGCCAAGAGTCGGACTACCTTCAACTTTCGGGTATTCCAAGTTGTATTTCCCTGACATAAAAAAGTTGTCATTAAGTGCGGCATTTTGCGGTTTTCTACCGTTAGAGCCGTCTTGCAGACTGACTGGCTGAACTTTATACAGTTGTTGTGCCTGTATCGCTTTAATTGAATTTAGCATAATAGCCTCTTTGGTTCTCTCTCTTACATATATAAAGTTTTTTGAAAAGAGCGAAATTCAGAGGTTCGTGAATTTGTTACAAAGTTAACAAAATTATTGATCGCTTTCGTGGTGATCGTTATCCTTCATCAATTTTGCAAAATCAGACGGTTTGATACTTTGAACAAACTTTTTAAATTCTTGTGCTTCTTCTTCGTCTTTTGCGGAATCAGTTGAAACTGAACCGTTCGAGATGACATTTGCCGTCACGAAAATCGGAGCATCTACTCTAATAGCAAGAGCAATAGCGTCAGACGGGCGGGAATCTATTTCTAATTCTTCATCATTATCATTTTTAAGGTATAAAGTTGCGTAGTAAGTATCTTTTTCAACGTCATTAATCAGGACTTTATCTAAATTATACCCTAGTTTTTCAATAATATTAATAATCAGATCGTGTGTCATAGGACGAGCTACTGTAAGATTTTCGATTTTTCTTATAATAGCACTAGCTTCAGCAGAACCAATCCAGATAGGGAGAGCTTTTCTGTTGTCTTTGTCGTGTAGAACGACGATTGGAGAACCTGTTCTTGTATCGAGGGCAATGCCCATAACTTTCATTTCAATCATTATAAAAACCTCTTCTGTTAAGAATATCTTAAACCAAGCCAGTCAACTGGTCAAGTATTGGTTGAGAAAGGGTTGAAGGGGTATGGTGTGAGAGGAGGAAATTTTTATAGAAAGTATTTACGAAAAAATATATTTGTGATATAGTGGAAATACGGGCTGATAAAATCAGCATGACAACCTAATAAATGGAGTAGTGGCCGAGTGGCTGAAGGCGGCACCCTGCTAAGGTGTTATGTGGGTATAACCTGCATCCAGGGTTCAAATCCCTGCTGCTCCGTTTTTTAGTCGAAACTTAGAGAATAAGTGAAGATAGAATTTACAAAAACCGCCTCAATAGGGCGGTTTTTCAGTATGTGATTTTATTTAGAGAATTTTTATTCCCAAATTTTTACTCTTTTTTCTCAAAAATTCTTCCAAATTCTCTTTTTCAAATTTTCAAGGTGCAGATTGGATAGTATTTACAGTATATTGCAAAAAACATATTACAGATTAAAATTAATTTAAAGGAGTTTTTGTGAAAAAATTATTTATTACACCATGGTCAACTACAACCCATTTCCAATTCAGGTGAGGACGCTCGGGTAGTTCATCATAAAAATCAAAAAAAAATTTAATCGTTAGCTATTGAACATTAAGAAATTCTGT